>NZ_KV792937.1:206600-215321 GCF_001808335.1 Oligella sp. HMSC05A10
ATCAATCGGCTTATTTAATGGCTGTCGGCGGTGCCGCTTATTTGGTCTCTAAAGCCATTCGCGGTGCCAAGGTGGTTGCTTTTGAAGATCTTGGCATGGAAGCCATTTATGAGTTTGAGGTCAAGGATATGCCGGTTACCGTGGCGGTGGATGCTACCGGTGAATCAGTGCATGCTACCGGACCTAAGATCTGGCAGGCTAAAATTGAGCAGTTAAAAGCTGAGGCTTAAAATCTCAATTGCTGCGTAATAGCGAGATTTTATTTTAGGCTTTAAGCAGTTTGGGGTCGGGTTTATCCCGGCTCCTTTTCGGTTACCGGATGAGCTGCGTCTTGAGCTAGGTTTTAGCCCGGATACCATTCAACTACTCGAAGACGCAGGCTATAAGGTGAGCGTCAAAGCCAGTATGGGTCGTATCCAAACCATTCAAATTATTGATGGCAAGATGTACGGTTACTCTGATCCACGCAACCCGGATGGAGCAGCAATAGGTTATTAATTTGATTTGATTTTAACGTTTGGAAACGGCTATGTTTCTGTGAGGAGCATAGCCATTTTACTATCTGCATGGTTAGGGAGGGTTTAGATCAATGCTGGATAATGCTTTTTAATCGTTGTTCGCAGTAGCGTGAAAAAATCACTCACAGAATCAATGAATATTTCGGGTGAAAACTGTGTTTCAAAAGCGCTGTCTAAGTCATTAGCAAAGTCTTTTTCAAAGCGAGATAATTCCTCTAATAATCTCTGCAAAACATGCTCATCCACTTCGGACACATAATAATCCACAGCCTCTTCCAAGTTATCGGCATCACAAATGACATACATATCTTGGTTTAGATAACCGCCCATTAACTGAAAGATCTCTTCGTATTTGTGCATAGGATTTACCTTATCGGATAAGCTGTTAATATGTAATACTGTTTTCCATTATAACTTTTTGGATCTAGTACCACTCTAAGCTTTGAAGTCTGAACATAATTGCTAGTTCCTTTCGCAATGTATCCACCTACCTTATACCCACCAACGGTATGTTGAATCACTAATTTTCTTTTTTCACCGGATTTTATCCACTGTTCAATATAAAACCTATTTACTCGCATCGCCTCAGAAATAGCTCGCTCAGCGACTCTCAAATTAGTAAAAGAACTGGCCGCAGGACCAACTTTCGGATCGTTGGCCAAGCGGTATAAGAGATCTTTTTCAGTATGGCCTACGTGTCTACTGATCGTATGACCACCAGCTTTAGAACCCTTTACAGCCTCGTGCTCAGCCAACTTGATTCTACCGGCCCTTATCGTCGCCACCCTAGCAGCACCAATGGCAGAGGCAAATCCCATAGGAACAGCCAAGTCAACTGACAATGCGATTATATTGGCTGTTCCTTTTGATGCACCAAGCGTTTCTGCTGTATCAGTCACTGCTTTAGCAATTCTTGTATTACTTACGGTACCCGTTAATATTTGTTTAAAAGAAGAGTGAACCATATCCGCAGCATGTGCACCAACAACGATACAGCCAGCTTTGGTCAGCATGGTAGGTTCTGGGGCAGCACACATGCCGCCAGCGATGAGCATCTCAAGCATTCCACTCACGAGATTTAAACCACCCCATAAACGGTTACTAAGTATCTCCCCTTCGCTAATCGAGGCATTATGAAGTATGCCAGCCATCTGAACAGGCGATAAAACGATTCGTAATCCTTCTTCGGTTTGCATAAGTAGCACCTCAATGGCTATAAAAATTGCATCTCATTTTATCTGGTATTTTTTTCGCTTTTATGACACTATTTTTGATTTCTTAATTGTTAAACCATTGATTACGTATGACATATTAGTGTCATATCAATATGTTTAAGTTCTGTTAATCATTTATACGTGGATAAAATAACGTTTTTACAAGGAAAAACTATATCCATCCAATGCACTTTTGGACTTAATGGTCAACACGTTAGCGAATTTAATGTGGAGGGTAAAAGTTAAAGCTTTTTCCTGTATTCGTCACTTTTTTCGGGACACCCGAACATTTCCTTATAAATCAATAACTTAGTCTAAAATAGAGACGTTTTAGGGTGTCCCGGGTGTCTCGTTATGTTCGTTCGTGAGAAGAAAAATAAGTCAGGATCCGTTAGTATTCAAGTAGTTAGCAAGAAAAACGGTACCTACAAAGTGCTGAAATTCATCGGTTGCGCCACAACGCATCCGGACATTGAACGATTTAAATTAGAAGCAGAGCAGTACATTGTAGACAACAAGCCTCAATTAAGTTTTGACTTTGATTTCACTCGTGCCGAGGAAGATGAGCAAGCCGTCACGGTGGTCTCGTCACTGCAGAACAATCAAATACACGTGATTGACCCGGAGCTTATCTTTGGCCGTATCTATGATGCCATCGGCTTTAATCGGGTGCCTGATGAGTTGTTTCGGCACTTGGTGATTGCTCGCTTAGCTTATCCTTTCAGTAAACTTAAAACCATTACTTACCTCTTAAAATACTGTGGCGTTAAGCTGGAGATCAGTGCTATCTACCGCTTTCTAGACCGTTTAGCAGATCGCTACCAACCGTTGGTTGAGCAGATTGCCTTTGAGCACACTAAGCGCATGCAAGGCGGTCTGATTAGCGTTGTGTTTTATGACATGACGACGCTGCACTTTGAGGCGGAAGATGATGATGACCTACGTCAGGCGGGCTTTTCTAAAGTCGGTAAACACACGCATCCGCAGATTTACTTAGGCTTACTCGTGGGTGCTAATGGCTTCCCCATTGCTTACGATATTTTTGCCGGTAAAAGCTATGAGGGACATACCCTCATACCCTTTCTGGAGCGTTTTAGCGTACGGTTTAATCTTGGTAAACCCTTTGTCGTTGCCGACAGCGGACTACTCACTAAGGCCAATATCGAAGCGTTAAAGGCCAAAGACTACACCTACATCATCGGTGCCCGGCTCAAGACGGAGAGCGCCAAACTAAAACGAGAAATACTTACCGTCAATTGTGAAGACGGCTTAGCCCACTCCTTTACCAAGGACGAGGCTGAACGCTTAATTGTGCATTACAGTAGCAGTAGAGCTCAGCGCGATAAAGATAACCGTCGTAAGGGCTTAGAGCGGCTTCAGCAACGGCTGCGTAGTGGCAAACTGACCAAGTCTCATTTGAACAATCGAGGTTATAACAAGTACCTTAAAATGCACGGTGAGATCCATGTGGCTATTGAGATGGAGAAGTACGAAAGCGATGCGGCTTGGGATGGTCTCAAGGGCTACGTCACCAACACCACGCCGGATGCCGAGGAGCTGTTAGCGCATTATGGTCAGCTTCGGCAGATAGCGAAGACCTTCCGCATGTCAAAGACGGAACTGAGCCTATAAGACCTTGGAAACGGCACTGTACCAAGAAAGATCCGGCCCATCCTTAAAACAGGCTGCCGAATTAACCCGGACTATGTATCAAATTCAAATGGAGCTACCCAATAGCAAAAAAACGTCAAACGATCCTGCTAGGTATGGATGAACAGCAGCAAGAATTGCTCAAAATCTGCGAAAAGCATTTTGGGGAGCCCAAATGACGAAAACAGGAGCATCAATCGGCTTATTTAATGGCTGTCGGCGGTGCTGCTTATTTGGTTTCTAAAGCTATCCGCGGTGCTAAGGTGGTTGCTTTCGAAGACCTTGGTATGGAAGCCATTTATGAGTTTGAGGTGAAGGATATGCCGGTTACCGTGGCGGTGGATGCTACCGGTGAATCAGTGCATGCTACCGGACCTAAGATCTGGCAGGCTAAAATTGAGCAGTTAAAAGCTGAGGCTTAAAATCTCAATTGCTGCGTAATAGCGAGATTTTATTTTAGGCTTTAAGCAGTTTGGGGTCGGGTTTATCCCGGCTCCTTTTTTGTTTGGGCTGAATTTTTAAATATTAAGGATTGATTTTTATAGGTTTAGAGATGAGTCCTTAAATATATACTTTTGGAATAGCTCCTAAGTTGCTCGGCATTTAAATACTAGTTTTGATCGTAAGGACATACACTTAATGTTAGTGTGACATGGCTGTCTTTAGACTGTGTTTCTATGGGTAGAGCAGCAATAGCACTTCGAGGTGCTCCGGCATGCAGCGATTTATTTGTATATGAGTTTATTAGTATTTTAAAGTGACTGAACGCAAAAAATTTTCATCAATAGTTATTGCTAAGTAGCGGGGAACTATCACATCCGCAATTCGTGATTTTTTAACTTTAGCAATATCTGTTGGTGTCATTGCTTTGCAATGTCTTTAGCGTGTTTTTAAGATTTAAGCGGGCATGATCAGTTGTCCGTTTTTCACAAGCTATTGGGATAATTTATCTGATGACGTAATAAAAGGTATCAGTTTAAAGGAATCAGTTCGAATTAATGATGTTGTATTTATGTCAGTTCGGTTTCATTGGGTAACCATGAGTTAGTCTCTAAGTTATTGATTTATGTTAGTTTATCGCTATAATTTGATTTGTGCCTAAAGTATAGGGTAGGGGATTTTCCTTTGCACAATGGCAAAGTTCAGAATTTTTATTGATTAAAGTTTATTAATAAATAAGCCGTTATTTGATTGTACGCTGATTGAGAATGATCAGCGTGCGATTGATTTGCGTAGGTATCACATTCATCAATGTGACCTAAGCATAAGTAGATTTAAGAAATTGTGTAATTCTTAAACTAAATTTGGGCGATATATGCTCATATATTTAGAAAAGCAATGCAACATTATATGTTGCAGTCGTTACGACTATGTCGGTTTAATTAGGGATGTGTTATGAGTAAAAATCAAACAAAAGCGCTTAGAGCGACTAATAGACCCTTTGAGGCGCGTAAGTTGGTCCTGATATTGGCAAGCGTCATGGGGGGCTAGTATCCATCCCGGCGATGGCGGAGTGTCCGCCGAATCGCAACTCGGGAAATCCTACTACTGGCTGGAATGGGACGATTTCCGGGGGAGATCTTTGCCTTGACTCTTACTTTAATGAAGACAATAAAGTCACGATTACAAACAGCGGTTTTGCTGAGCTCTTTTATTTTTGGGGGAATAACAATGAGGTTACTGTAGTTAATGATGGCATTGCTAAAGGTTTTAACTTTGAGTCAAGCAACAACAGAGTCATCATTGAACAAAGTGGTGTGTATGATGGGGCTGAGGAATTTGGTTTTAATGGTAAGGGCAATCAAGTTACTGTAAAAGATGGTGGCTTTGCAAAAAACTTTTATTTTAAAGGTGAATTATCTGATGATGATGCATACATCGGTGAGCATAAAGTTACTGTAGAAGAAGGAGGGCGTATTGAACTCTTTCAGTTTGCCTCTGACAAGAATGAGTTGACTGTCGAAGGCGGCGAGGTATACGGTATTAGAATTTACGATCATGTAATTTACTATGATGCAATTTACGATAGTGCAACTGATAATGCGATTACAGTTAATGGTGGTAAAGTTAGTTATGTTGAGATCGGAGCTAACGACAACACCCTGACCGTTAATGATGGTGAAGTAAATGGTGTCTTCATCGGCCCTTTGACAGAAAATAATAAAATTGACCTTAATGGTGGCAAGTTAACCAAGGCCGCTCTTAGTGGAGAGATTAATTTTGCCGGTACAGAGGTTGAACGAGCGGTGGTTTATAAGAATGGAAACACCCAGGTAAAAATCACCGATGGTGATATTAAGGATCTTCTGGTGCTTAACTCAGCAAACTCTCCTAGCTCCGTTGCTAATGGACCCAAAAATTTTATCGTACCCATGACCGGTGGAAGCCTGACGGATACTTTTTTCACCGGAGGTTCAGATACGTTGCATGCGACAGGCGGTGCGCTTAAGGGTAATTTATACATGGGTCATGAGTCCGATACCGTCACTCTCGGTGGTGATGTGGATTTAAGTCAACTGGCGGTATTGGACGGAGAAGGTCGAGTTGAAGTTGAACCCGGTTGCGATTGTATTGATGATGGTGGCAGTGGTAGTGGCAGTGGTAGTGGCAGTGGCAGTGGTAGTGGTAGTGGGTATGATGATAATGATCACGAGAGTCCTTCGCCTGATGCGAATGAAAAAGATGACGATCCGAACTTAGTCAAAGAAATCACCTTGGTCGACGAAGGCGAATACGTTGACTATCCGACCGGTAGTTTCAAATATTTCCAAGAGCCCATCACCGATTCTTTAGAAGGAGGCTACCATAAACAAGACGTTCTCAACTTAAACGCCACCTTAACCGGTTCTTCCGTGACCGAAGGGGAAGCGGGTAACACACGCATTTCTCACTGGGACAAGATTAATATCGGCGATGGCACAGCCAATGGCCGTTTAAATCTGACCGGTGATTTACATAGCGGTTGGGATGATGAGCGTTTAGGCCGGCTTACTATCGCAAAGACCGGTACCCTAGCCCTTGCACCGAATACGCAAAAAGCCAATGTCCGTTATCACGTTAAGAACGAGGGCACCATTGACTTGCGTGACGGTAGCAAAGACCCTAATGGCGTATTAACCATTGAGGGTGACTACTGGGGTCACCCGGATACCAGTCAGCTTTTAGTTAAAACGAATTGGAATAACCCCGATGCTCAGGAAAATGACTTATTAGTCATTCAAGGCAATGCTTCGGGTGGAACCCGAGTGAGTGTGCCCGGTGGCATTATCGGTGATGTGACCATTGAAGAAGGTGAAAAGAACGGTCGTTGGCAGTCACCGGTGGTGACGGTTAACGGGATTGATTTTGGTGGTCATGAGGACATCAAAGGCAATAAGAGCCTCACCTTTACCGGTACCGCGGAAACGAAGAACGCCGGTCAAGCGCAGTTAGTTAAAAATGGCAATAGCTACTATTGGGTGCTGCAAGCCGGCACAACGCCGGAGCCGGAAGATCCAACGCCACCGGAGCCTGAAGACCCAACACCACCGGTAACCCCACCGACGCCGGAAGAGCCTACGCCACCGACCCCTATCCTCACCCCGGGTACCTCCGGCTACGTGCAAGTGCCGAAGATTAACCGTGAGTTAGGTTTTGCACAGATGAGCCGCTTACATCAACGCGTGGGTGAGCAGCAAACGTGGTTATGGGATGAGTGCGGAAAGATTCCGTGTGAGTACTACGAGCGCGTACGAGCCGATAATCAACCGTACCCAATCTGGGGTCGTATTGAACTCGGTAAGTTAAAAGAACAAGGTAAACATCGCTTCGGTTACGATGCCGATACCAAGATGATTCAGTTTGGTACGGACTTAGAGGTGTATACCGATAATGAGAAAAACCACCGTCACACAGGCGTGATGTTAACGTACAGCCGTGCCGACAGTGACTTTTACGATAAATACCGAGCAGAAAACGGTCGTGTGGTTGAGGATAAAAAGACCGGTAGTGCCGATACCGACATGGTGTCCATTGGTGCTTACCGTACGTGGTACAAAGCTAACGGCACTTACCTTGACTTAGTGAGTAACGTTTCTTATATCCACAATAAGTATAAGAGTATCGGTGGTGAGCGCCTCAGTCAGAATGGCTTTGGCTTGGGTGCTTCCGTTGAGGTTGGTCGCCCATGGCAGATCGGTAACAGCCAATGGTTGATTGAGCCACAGGCTCAGTTAGCCTATCAGTACGTGAACCTAAACAGCATGGATGACGGCGTACGTAAGATTAAGGGTCAAAGTGACGGCACCTTACGTGGTCGCATCGGTGCACGCTTAGCGTGGAATAGCGGTAATGAGAACTTACGCACCAATACCGTTTATGTGGCGGCTAACGTCTTACATGACTTTACGGGTAACGATGCGAAGGCGGACTTAGGTCGTGACCGCATTAAAGAGCGCTTTGCGAAGACATGGGGTGAGGTGAGCGTGGGAGCGCAGTTACCGATCGGTAAATCCACCTACATTTACGGTGACGTGAGTTACGAGCGTAACTTAGGTGGTTATAAGAACAAGGTGTACCGTAGCACGAGTGCTTCTCGTGAGGGCTACAGTGGTCGCATTGGTTTTAGCTACTGTTGGTAAATGAATTAACGCAAAGCGTATCAGAAGCGATGCGGTCAACCCCGACTGACTGTGTCGCTTCACAGTCAAAATAACTTAAGTATTGAATAAGAAGGACAGGATGATGAAGATTGTTAAGAGCTTACGTGGTGCCTCGGTGATGGGTTTAGCGCTTGCGCTGAGTGCGTGTGTGAATTTAAAGGACGTGGACTATCAGTGGTGCGAGGATGCACCGGTGGTGCAGGAGCAGATCTCCTTAAAAGCCGATGCGCTCTTTTACTTTGACCAAGGGCATGAGGACGGATTATTACCGGCCGGTCGCCAAGAGTTGAATGAGCTCGCGGAAAAGCTTCGTACCGGTTATGCGCGTATTGACGGCATTGCCTTAGTGGGTCATACCGACCGTTTAGGTTCCGTGCCGTATAACCAACGCTTATCGGAGCAAAGAGCACAGACCGTGAAGCAATATTTACAGAGCCAAGGCGTGACTGCACCGATTAGTGCGGAAGGTCGTGGTAAATCACAGCCGGTCACCCAAGGTTGTGAGGGTAATGTCGCCACCCGTGCGTTAATCGATTGCTTACAGCCGGATCGCCGTGTGGATGTGACGATTATCGGTATTAAACAGCCGAAATAGGCGACGTTTTCGATTCATATCGATAGCGATTAAACCGGAGTTCTGTGAGTGGGTAGAGCTCCGGTTTTTCTGTTTGCCCAGCGAGGTTGGCAAACCCGACAGGT
>NZ_KV792938.1:0-629 GCF_001808335.1 Oligella sp. HMSC05A10
CTTCTTTACCGTAGAGGTAATGGGCGAGCACTGGGGCGGCGGCTTCCGCGCTGATGGCCGCCCCAGCGGCTGTGAGGGCATTGTTACCCCCCGTCGCCGCTACCGCAGCAGCAAGTAGTCCGTGCGCAATTAAATGCTCAGTACTGCCTTCCCTATCGGTTGACTTAAAGTATTGTCCGATCTCTTTGGCAACACTTGGGCTGAGGGTGACGGTCGCAATCCCTAGCGCGCTGTCAGTCGGTGCGCTTAAGCCCGCAGCAATCGTGCTGAGGAGTAGCGCTCCGTTATCCAGTTGTTGGCGTTTGGCATCATACTCCGCTTGGCTGATACGGCCGGCCTCGTAGTCGGCAGTGAGACGATCGGCCGCTCGGTTTAATTCCGCCTTGGCGCTTTGCACGTTTTGGCTAAAGGCCTGTGACACCTCACGTTGGGTATCCAGTTCTTTTTGTAGGGCCACCGCATCAAAGCGATTGTCTAAAGCACCACTTAAGGCCTCAGCATTTTCGGTGGTCGTCACAGTAAAGACACGATCGGCCATCGCCTCGGCACTAAGCCCAGTGAGAAGCGTCTGCTTGGCAGCGTCTGTGATAATGAGATTCTTCGTGTTAATGCCACTGTAGGTCGTACTA
>NZ_KV792939.1:0-5725 GCF_001808335.1 Oligella sp. HMSC05A10
AGGGAGTGTTTGTCTACTTTTCTGACTAGGATCAAATGATCCTACACAGATTAGTTGGACTCGTGCTTTAAAGCAAGAGTTAGCAAAGGGTTCTGATTTTAAGTTAGATGATAATTCAATTTATCGAGCACTTTACAGGCCGTTTACAAAACAGTGGATGTATTTTAATCGAAATTTTAATGAAATGGTTCTTCAAATGCCTCGTATTTTTCCGACAGCTGATGCGGAAAATCTGGTTATCCAAGCAACAGGGGTTGGTTCAAAAACGTTTTCGGTATTAATTTCGAATTATTTACCTTATCTTGATAATATTGAAAAAGGACAATGCTTCCCTCTCTACCTCTACGATGAACAAGCAATTGAAGATAGCGATGAACAAAACACACTCTTCGCTAATGAAGACAACTCTGGCCTAAACCGCCGTGACGCTATAACAGATGAGGGTTTAGCGCATTTCCAAGTGGCTTATCCTGATAATCCGCTAACAAAAGAAGATGTTTTTTATTACGTTTATGGCATCTTGCATAGCGAAGATTACCGTAGCCGTTTTCAACATAATTTAAGTAAAGAATTACCTCGTATTCCGCGAGTTAAAACCTTCAGTGATTTTAATGCCTTTAGTGACGCTGGTCGTAAACTGGCTGATTTACACATTAATTATGAAGAGGTTGAGAAGTACCCTGTGAAGTTCAGTGGTACATTGAAACATGATGGAAATGACTTTGTTAGTGCAAGTTCGACTGATTTTTACGTTACTAAAATGAAGCATCCTAAAAAGATCGATGAGGAAACAGGTAAGCGAGTCGATGACCTTAGCAAAATCATTTATAACGGTAAAATCACGCTTGAAGGTATTCCTGAAGAAGCATACGATTACGTGGTCAATAGCAAATCTGCTATCGCTTGGGTCATGGAACGCCAAGCGGTAACCACTCATAAAGCCAGCGGTATTAGCAACGATGCTAATGATTGGGCAATTGAAACAATGGGGAATCCAAAATACCCACTTGAACTGTTGCAACGAGTGATTACAGTGAGCTTAGAAACGATGAAAATAGTGAACAATTTGCCAAAACTTGATTTGAAAAAAGCGTAGCCTAAATTATGAGTAATTATCTAGAACCACTGAATGAACAATGGGATCAATTTGCATTTTTTGGTATTAAGCCTGTTAGGTACAAAAGCACTAGCTCAGACCAATTCTATTGGCTAGTAAGAGAGATAGATCTTGAGACTCTGCCTTTTTATGATTTCTGGAAAGAAAGTGCGTTTGGTTCAACTTGCATGCCTGATGAGCAAAATCCTGGCAAGAGCCTAGTCTATGTCCACGATTGGGAGGCTTTTTGTAAGCTATTTATTAAAACCGGTAAGCACCGATTTAATGCGTATAGCTAATCTCATCTACTGTAGCGTTTTGTTGTCGACTGCATCCGTTTGGCTACTGTGCTGAAATGCTTATCGATTCTTTCTTGTAGTATTTGCAACTCCTTTAGTGATAAAGAAGTTGCAAAGCCAGTACGAAAGAAGTGTAGAGCACCAACACGCCTTTCGTAAATAGTTAAAAACTAGTTTAGAGAGATTGACCTGCTTTGCGGTATTTTTCTCTAATCCAATCAGAATACCACTGCATCATTTCTTTACGTTCTTCAAGGTACTCTGCTCGATGATAAGCACGACGCACCGAGTTTTTTTCAACATGCCCCATTTGGCGTTCTATTACATCGGGTTTATAGTTATTTTCATTGAGAACGTCAGTGGCTAGAGAGCGAAATCCGTGAGGGGTGGCAATATCCTTATAACCCATACGCCACATTAAAGCGGTCAACGTGTTTTCACTCATGGGTTTATAAACATTTCTTTGCTGGTGAAAAATATAGCCTTGCTTTAGTCGTGAGTTTTCATAAAGAGTTTCAAGAATTTCTATAGCCCAGTCTGACAAAGGAACGACAAGCTCAATTTTTTTGCCCTTGAACTTTTCTTTGGGGATTAGCCATTCTTTCTTTTTAAAATTTACATCTTCCCATTCCATCGTACGCAAAGAAGTACTTCGAACAAAAGTAATTATTAAAAAAATAAGTCCTAGTTTTGATAATAGATCGGCTGGTTGCTCTTCCAAGCGTTTGAAGAATGTAGTCAGCTCATCTTGTGCTAAAGCCAGTTGATGTTGGGTCGGTGGCAGAGTAACTAAGCCACTTAAGGAGTGGCAAGGATTGAAAGGTATGTTTCCGAGTTGTACTGCGTAATCTAAAATCCTATTCACTCTTTGCAAGCACCTGTTAGCGTGATCATGGACGCCTCTAGCTTCAATTGTTTTGATAGTGCTGGTAACCACGGGTGGTGTAATTTCATCTAATGGAAGGTAGCCTGGATATACTACACTTTAGTTGACTCGCAGTTAAGTTACCTCAACCAAAGCAGGTGATTATTTATGCGCAAAACGTATTCTAAAGAATTTAAACTACAAGTCTGCCACTCGATCACAACGGGCACATACACGGTGACTGAAGTTGCGAAGCAGTATGCTATTTCACGACCGATTGTTTCTCGTTGGCTTGCCGAGTATAAACGATATAGTAAAGATGCCTTTACAGGCAAAGGCGTTCGACTACCAGAAGGGGCTAAAGTGTATGCCTTGGAAAAAGAGATTAAACGTCTTCAAGAGGAGAATGCGATCTTAAAAAAGTTCAGGGAGT
Source organism: Oligella sp. HMSC05A10 (assembly GCF_001808335.1). NCBI lineage: Bacteria > Pseudomonadati > Pseudomonadota > Betaproteobacteria > Burkholderiales > Alcaligenaceae > Oligella > Oligella sp. HMSC05A10. The sequence goes on from NZ_KV792939.1 coordinate 2,694, forward strand.
TTGCCAAGAGTCAAAAACGATAAGGTTTGAATTTATTTGCAGAGAAGCCGCACATCACAGTATTTTACTTCTTTGCAGACTCCTGAATGTCAGTCGGATGGGCTATTATATTTATCGTAAACGTAAGCCCTCGGCTACTATGTTACGTCATGAGTGGTTAACGACTCAAATTAAACGCGTGTTTGAACAACATAAAGGTCGCTATGGTTCCCCGCGAATAGCCTTACAACTCTATGCAGAAGGTATTGAAACTAATAAACGTGTTGTGGCGATGTTAATGCAGCGGGCTGGTTTAGTGAGTGTCTATAGCCGTAGGCGTCTAAAGAATCGACAGCAACGCCTTAAAAGTAGCGCCTCACAGTATCAAAATTTATTAAATCGTGACTTCTTCTCGGTAAAACCGAATGCTGTCTTTGTGACGGATATTACCTATGTTAATTGTAGTGATGGGGTGCTTTATTTAACGGTGTATGTGGATTTAGCAACTCGCGCGCCTAAGGCGTATGCTGTGACGGAAAACATGAAAATGCCTTGTGTCATAGAACCACTTAAACGTTTAATTAAAGCAGGTTATGCCAAACGAGGAACTGTCATTCATAGTGATCAAGGCAGCCAATATCGTAGTTATGAGATGGCTGGATTATGTGAAAAATATGGTTTACAGCAATCCATGAACCATCCAGGTAAACCGATTGATAATGCAGTTGCTGAGTCTTTTTTTAAAACATTAAAAACTGAAGTAGTTAATTCCAATCGCCACTTAACAAAGGCTAAAATGGAGGTGATGCTTCGTCACTACTTAGATAGATACTACCCAGAAGAACGCATCCATACCTCATTGGGTATGTCTCCAAAGCAGTATGAACAGTGGCTATCAGAAAACAACGTAACTTAACTAGCTGTATAGAAAAGTGTAGTATATCCATGGGTTTGCTGCTCCGTCAAGCGGCAAACCCATTTTTCACTAGCTCACTGTTCCGTAAATTTTCCGTTACTTCACTCATATGAGCGTACTCAGCTAAATGGCCGGCATTCAAGTGAGCGTACTTTTGAACCATTGCTATAGTTTTCCAACCTCCCATTTCTTTTAAGATCATAAGTCACGTGCCGCCTTGCACGTGCCAGCTTACCCACGTCTGCCGTAAATCGTGAAATGTGAGTGGCTTAAGACCGATACTTTTCACCGCATTATCTAATATTGGCTTAGATACTTGCTTGATACGTTTCCCGCTCTTACGAGTAAAGCAGTATTCGTAACCGTACACCTTTATGCGCTCTAGCACCTCAATTGTTTCACAGATAAGAGAAAGAAGACGGGCCTCACTATTTTTGCTAGGTCATTAGTGCCCCATGCCAGACCCCTAATTGTATTGACCTTATCTCATGTCAGATTAAATATTTCATTGGCACGAGCACCAAAGGCAAGCGCAAACTGACAAGGGTTCCCCATCCAACCAGCTGTTATTGAATCTAAAAGAAGCTCAGCTTCAGGTTTCGTTATACAACTGGTAAGCTAAAGCATTTGTTTACATCTTATGTTTTGACTCGTAAGTGATTATGACTGGGTTGCTGAATCACTAAATATAATATTAAGACAGGATGAATTTTAACGGATAAGCCTAAAAAAGCGTCATAAAAGCGTAAGAATCAGTGATTAGTATGGGCAACTGTATTTATTAACTGAGGAGTGCTCATGGTAAACAAAGAAGAAGGGTTACAAATAGTACTATCACCAGTTCAGATGGCTGGCATACTTCATAATGCCTCCATTAGCGAAGGAGAAGTACTGAGCAATCGCTTATGGGGAGGTGTAGGCCTTGTTGGTGGTATGCTTCAAATGCTCGTTGCTGGTGGTATGTGTGCCGCTCCAGACCCTACTATGCTGACAAAAGTAGGTTGTGTCGTAGTTGGAGGGCATGCCGCGGATGTGGTTCATTCTTCTTTTAATCAAATCATAGCAGGGAGACCAACCAACACAAAAACCGCTCAAGCAGTTGCCGCAACAGCAGAAATGTTAGGTACTGAAAAAGAGACGGCATATATAATTGCCCTGACGGTAGATTTGGCAGTTCCAATAGGGTTTGCCTCTGCTATAGGCGCGGTTAGGGTGGCCGCCATTCGGGCGGGTAGAATAAAGCTCATTGAGCATGAGGCTGTTGCTGGTTCGAAGATTGGCGGACATACGATTAGTAAGCATGTCGGGAAAAATGAACAAGCTCTTGCACATAGGCTCAATACTGAGCGTGTGCCAGGTGGGGTTGTTAGTTCTTTTTTTAATTTAAGAACAGCTGAGCGTGCTATTTCTGAGGCAATGCGTACTAATAGGTTTGTTATCGAACAGTGGGTAAAGTCAGGGAGACGAGATGCCCTGGTGATAGTGTTTAATGCTGGATATAAAGTTGGGGGTAGCTTGAAGAAAGGCTCATCTGATTACATTAAGGTTTCAAAGTTGAGAGTTGTGTTAAAGCCAGAAAAGTATAATGGCATGGACTATTATATATTAACCTCATATCCGATTAGGTGAATAATATGAATGAATACAATGTGTTATATACATTAATGGGTGGGTATCTCAATCAGGATATGTATATTATTTGTGATTGCTCCACTTTGGAGGGCGCTGTAGATTATTATGTTTCGTATGTGGATGAAATAGTATTACATGAGTTATTGGAGGATATCGCTCGTTTTGAAGAGGACTTTCGTAATGATCTAGATGGTGCCTTTGAGGAGCAGTTTTCGCCAGAGGTTGAAATCGCTTCGGTTAGCGATTTTTTTGCTCTCCTCCGAGAAACCATCAAGAAGCATTATCCGGACATGGTGTAACCAAACAAAAAAACTCAACTTAAAAACCGAGTTAGGGTAGTGGTAGTATATCCAAATGGTGAAGAGTTACTAAAAACGGATGCTAAATTGATTATTTCAGGTTAATTTTAAAAAGGAAAAGAAATGTATGCTAATTGTCAACTTTTTGGAGCCTGTAGATATTTTTGTGTAAATGGAGCCTGTAAATAATTTTGTGTAACTTCCTT
>NZ_KV792940.1:0-1255 GCF_001808335.1 Oligella sp. HMSC05A10
CGGCAGAAAAGAGACTGGACGCTATATGTGATCCAGTCTGCTTTGGTAAGTACTCTTTGATAAAATAAGAGTATTGATTAAAGCAAAGGAGTTTTATTATGAAACACCGCCATTTAAACCATGAAGACTTCACCTTAGCCGCTATTGATGACATTATTTCTCGTGGTGATGGTAATGATTGGATTGCATTAGGTTTAGAGTTAAAAAAAAATCCATCAACCATAATTTCAAAAATAAAAAAAGTCAGTGAACATCGTTTAAGCGATCCTTACGAACAACGTTATCATTTTTGGAGTTCCTATGCCAAAGCAAAAGAATCAAATGCCTGATTGGGAGCAAGTTCTCTCAGCTTCTGCGCATTTGCAAGAAATTCTACCCGAGGCTGTATTAGTGGGTGGAACAGCGAGTGTTATCTATGCAGGACATAGGCTCTCTTCTGGTGCAGACCATATACTGACTGATTTAAAAACTCATTTTGATGAGGTGCTTGAACAGTTGGAAAGTGTAGCTGGATGGAAAACGGCCAGATTGAAACGGCCAGTTTTAATCTTAGGGAGTTTAGATGGCATTGAGACAGGTGTCAGACAATTGATACGCCAAGCACCTTTAGAAAAGCAGGAGCTTTTATTGAAGGGTAATAAGATTACTCTGCCTACCCCTCATGAAATGCTACGAATCAAGGGGATTCTAATCTTAAAGAGAAATGCGACTAGAGATTACCTAGACTTCGCAGCTCTTTCAAAATACCTAGGACAGTCAGAAACTCAAAAGGCACTTGCTCCAATGAATATTCTCTATGAAAGTGATGACAAAATCGTATTACAACAATTAATGGCACAACTAGCCAACCCCTTACCATATGACTTGGATGATGTTGACTTATCAGAGTACAAATCAATCTCAGATGAATGGAAAAGTTGGGAGCATGTCAAAGAACAAGCAATTAAAGTTTCTCATTGGATTCTAGATAATGAATTGGAGAGAGATAGTTTAGAAGAAGATATAGAGCGTTAATCAGTTAACCTCAAAATCAACCTGAACAAGATATAGAACGATAACAGCTTCATCTTTTCACAAATCAAAACCGCCAGTTTAAAAACTAGGCGGTTTTTTTGTTATAGAGGCAAATATAAATGACGATAGCTTATTTAGGAGTCATGGTGCTCATCGGTATTACGTTGTATTTGCTAGTATATGGTGGCTTTAAAGAAGCCATGCTAAGCGTAGTTTTAACGTTTTTTGCAGCTATTTACCT
>NZ_KV792941.1:0-1112 GCF_001808335.1 Oligella sp. HMSC05A10
TAAAGGAAGTTACACAAAATTATTTACAGGCTCGTTTTAAAAGCGCTTTCCCTACCTCTTCAGCTGAGTAAGTTTTAGACTTGCCAGCCTTAATCAGTTCTAACTCCCTTTCAGCAAGATAGATATCTTCTAAATCATCTAAGTGTTTTAAGATTGCTTCTCTTGCGTAAAAAGACTTTGTACGCCCCGTCTTTTCCGCCAAATCTTTCAAGCGGTTATCTATTTCGTCAGGTAATCGTATTGCTAACATTATCAGCTCCTTGCTACTTGTTATACATGTATAACAAGTAGCAAATGACAAGGTAAAGAACCTAGAATTAATTAGTAAGTTTGAGTCAACACAATCATTAAACTAAGCAAATTCAAATGGTATAACTGTATCATCGTAACTTTGCTCTTCTTGCCATAAGTCATATTTTGCTTGCATCGCTAACCAAGACTCAGCTGTTATTCCCCCAAATGCTTTTTCAAGTTTAATAGCCATTAAAGGTGATATACCTGTTTTGCCATTGAGTATTCTTGATAAAGAAGTCCTAGTAATGCCTAAATGTTTTGCTGCATCTGAAACAGTAACATCATCTAAATACTCTCTAATAACAAGACCTGGGTGAGGTGGATTGTACATTCTCATTTTATTACTCCTAGTGATAATCTAAGTAATCAACTTCATAAACATTTTCACCTTCAAATCTAAAAGTGATACGCCAATTTGCATTAACTGTTATAGACCAGTAGCCTTTTAAATTACCAGTCAAAGCATGCAATCTCCAACTAACTATATTAATTTCATCAGGGCTTTTAATCGTATCTAATACTGAAAGCTGGGTACGTAACCTAACTGCATGTTTTGATTGAATACCTGAAGTATTTCCAGTTTCAAAATACTTTCTAAGGCCTTTATGTTTAAATGATTTAATCATAACTCTGTCTGTGTACCGTGTATACCCATTATACAATCAAAAATAGATTTTGAACTATTTAATTTAAGTTTTGCTTTTAATCACCAGCTTTATTTATCAGAAAGAAAGAGACGATTTTCTTCTATTTAAATTAAAAGTTTAATGACCCAGCATAATTCTCACACTTTAAGCTGCTAATTGTTGATAAATCAT
>NZ_KV792942.1:0-2455 GCF_001808335.1 Oligella sp. HMSC05A10
GCCTCCGCAGTAATCGCAGCGCCCGCTGCGCTCAACATGTCATTACCGCCTGCGGCAGCCACCGCACCCGCTAACTAACCATGAGCGAGCAAGTGCGCGGCACTGCCTTCACCACCCATCCCTTGCTGGGCTTTAACATACTGACCAATGGCTTGCGCCACACTCGGACTGACACTGGCTGCGACAATACCAGAAACGCGATCGGTCGGCGCAGCTAAACCCGCCGCTAGGGCGCTCAGTAAGTCAGCGGTGTTTTCTATGCGTTGTCGCTTCGCAATGTAATCCGCCAGGGGGAGTTGACCCTCGTGATATTGCGCCTCTAGCTTATCAATGGCTTTGTTGAGTTCGTTTTTGGCGGTCTGCACGTTCTGACTAAAGTCTTGTGACACCGCAACCTGCCCATCCAGCTCGCGTTGCACGGCATCCGCATCAAAGCGATTGGCTAAGGCACCACTATCGGCAGTTGCCGTTTCCGTGGTCGTGGTGGTACAGACCCGCTCGGCCATGGCATCGGGACGTAAGCCAGTGAGCAATAATTGCGTATCAGAGTCAGTGATTAGGAGGTTTTTTGTATTGATACCGCTTGCCGTGGTGCGTTCTTGACGTTCCCTGTCATTGCCATACCCCATGCCACCACCTAAGGTATGCGTAGTTTTCCCCTCATCGCTTCGCGTCTGACCCTGCCAGCCACCCTGAATATCAGCCGTGACGTTAATGCCCAGACTGCTCCCGTCATGCCCTGCACGATTCACCAGATCACTGGCCATTAAGGTACCCGTGATCAAGTGATTTTTGCCCTGTTCCTCGGCTTGGGCCGTGGAGGTCACCAGTCCGCCAATAAGTTCGGTGTGATCGTTGACCACGATCTGATAGCCCCCGTCACCAGCATAAACGCCTGACGGCTGAATGACGCTTGCGTAATCGGCTTGGATCGTTGAGCGACTCAGGTTTGCACCCCCAGAAGCACCCACCCCCACCGTCAGCTGACCACCTAGGCTCTGTTGTTTGCCCTCATAAGTCGCTGTGTCCTGTACGCTCTCGATGTGAAGTTGCTCAGTGGCGATCTGCACCGTCTCGCCCAAGACCTGCGCACCGCGCAAGGTGATCATATCCTCTGTCTGCAACGTCGTCAGGCTGGTGCCATCACCAATCTGTGTCTGGCGGTGCGTGACGCTGCCAAAAGTCGTTCTTTTCCTAATTACCTTTTATCAATAGGCTGCAACAAGGGTTGTTCTTCCCTTAGTTGTTTATTATCCCAAGTGACTGGTTTTTATTTCTGGTTATATCAACCTTTGAGAATATCAAACCCACTAATCATTAACAAAGATGTCTATCGTCAGCTTCAGACTAATAGTTATAAATTATTATTTATAGTTCCTCATCTGTCTCGCTCCAATATGGTAACGCTTTTCGTCCAAAGAAAAAAAACAATCCTGTTAATACGAATAGAAATACAACCCGTTTAGGCATCAAAGCAAATGTGCCGGAAGCAAATGAATTAATAATGTATATTTCTACAAAAATCAAACAAAAACTCACTAACCATGCACAATAACAAAGAAAAAAACTCTCTTTTATTTTTAATAATTTGCTAATGGATAAAAAAAATCTACTGTTCCAATATGTGACAACACTCCCCATACCAGAAATCCCTAACAATGCGTCATCAGGAAGAACTTTATATTTAATCATCTCTCCCCCATAATAAATTTGACCAATTTAACTTTTCAATAAGAACTTGCTCATTTTCTTTTAAAGCTGACCCCACAGCACTACTGACACCTTCACCCAAAAAATAATTCGTAACCCAACCCTTTTTTTCCAATAACTGAGTTTCAAGCTTGTTTGCATTGGATATTGTCCGAAGTCGAATGACTGTTTTATCAATTAATACACCAAGCGTTAAATCATAAACCAAGTTTGATTTTTTATAATCCTCACCCAATACTAACGAGGTTCCAATACCACCACCCACAGACTTAGCAGCCGGAATTCCATATCCTTTCAGCGAAGCCCTAGTCCAACCAGTACCACCAAGCAAAAACAACGCTGGCTCTGCTGCTCTAGCCAATTTCATATCCATTGAGTTATCAACTCCTACTTGTTGGCGCGCTTTAAGATACGCTTCTCCTACTCGCCCATCATCGATTTTTTGAGTAATAGGAATGGAGAGAATATATTGGATCTTATTTTCGTCACCTTGTGCGATTTGTAAAAGTGCATTTTTCAAGAACTGACGCTCTCTTGGATTTAATGAAAAAGAATCCGCTTGATAACGCTCAATTAACTCATCAATATAACCGTCTTTTTGTACTAAATTAAGGAATTCTTTTGCCTCATCCAAAGTGAAGCCTCGTTTAACTCTCGCCTCAAAAGTATCTAAAAGCTCTTGACGTCTTTTATATTCTAATTCCGTTAATAGATTATGCTCCACCGCATTCGACGCAGCTTGCCC
>NZ_KV792943.1:0-723 GCF_001808335.1 Oligella sp. HMSC05A10
GTATTTAACTGCTTTTATGCAAAAGTCTCACTTTTGTTGAAATTAATTAATTTCAATTTAAACTCTTTGCGTGTGCTTTTGATCTTGTTGCCGGTGATGGTATTGATTAATCTTTTCGATTAGCTTATTCGTGTGCCGATGATTAATCATTACGGTATTGAAACAATAGGCACGGTCACTTCTGTTGAAAATACCTCGCTTGCATTGAATTTTAATAGTGTAAAACGGTATCGAGTGCGCTATACACTAGCAGACAGTAGGCAGCAAGAAGCCTCGTTTTTGAATATCACGGATGATTATTATCCGCGTGATGGTTCAGTACCTATCCCGAGGCAGGGTGGTGAATTTAAACTAAAGTATTTGCCTCAAAAGCCTAAGTACTTTATTTTGCTTGGTGAATCATAGCTGCAAATTGATTAAGGTCTTTCAGGGGTGTCCATGAACGGTATTTGTCAAGGTAGTTGTCACTCATACATAAATTTTAAGCTGCTTTTTTTACTTTAATATCATTCTCCGGATTTAACGTGACGGTACCTAAAGGGGTGTAGTTTCTTACTGCACGTGAACCCCAGCGCATTGGATTATCTCTTTTGGCATTCGCTAGCACTTTGTGCCGCTTTGCTAGTATTTCACGGTCTTTGCCCTCATGGCGTTGCTGTGGTGTTACGTAGTTAAGCTGACTGTGACGATGTGTAATGACCCAGCACTTTCTGCTCACATTAT
>NZ_KV792944.1:0-5673 GCF_001808335.1 Oligella sp. HMSC05A10
CCGGTATTTAACTGCTTTTATGCAAAAGTCTCTGAGTCTTGTTATCTGGCAACCTAAAGGCTTGAACATCGGCTGGAGTGCCGGCGGGGGTGCGATACTTGCACTTATGCTAGGCGTGGTTGAATGGTCTGATGTGGCTGTGGTGTGGCAAATTGTGTGGGATGCAACCCTAACCTTCGTCGCACTGATAATTATTTCCCTTATCTTAGACGCAGCTGGCTTTTTTGCCTGGGCTGCCTTATATATAGCACGTTGGGGTAATGGTCGTGGACATCAACTATTTCCATTGATAATTTTGCTTGGTGCGGTGGTGACTGCATTTTTCGCTAATGACGGTGCGGTGCTACTACTCACACCCATTGTGATCGCTATTTTGCTGCAAATGAAATTTTCCCCTAAGGCCGCCTTTGCTTTTATTATCGCCACGGGTTTTGTGGCGGATAGCACGAGCCTACCACTCGTGATTTCCAATCTAGTCAATATTGTCAGCGCGAATTTCTTCGGTCTCAGCTTTGCGCAATACGCAATAGTCATGGTGCCAGTCAATCTTGCTTCCTTAGCCGCTACCTTAGGCGTGCTGTGGATTATTTTTAGAAAGGATATCCCCAAACGCTATGATGTGGCAACACTGGACGTACCCAGTTCAGCCATTCGCGATCCCTTGCTTTTTAAAGCGAGCTTTCCTATTTTGACCTTGCTCTTGCTTGCCTATTTTATTACCGGTCCCCTTAATGTGCCCATTTCTCTCGTCACAGGTAGCGCCGCCCTATTATTAATTATCATTGCTGGTCGCTGGTGGAACCTTGGCCAGGATACGACCATTCCCCTCGGCCAGGTCTTAAAACATGCGCCATGGCAAATCGTGTGGTTCTCACTCGCCATGTATTTAGTGGTGTACGGACTGAGTAATGCGGGGCTAGGCAACTATGGGGCAATGGCTTTGCAATGGCTCGCAGGCCAAGGTGACTTTATTGCCACCATCGGCACGGGTTTTCTGAGTGCCATCTTTGCCTCAATTGTCAATAACCTTCCCTCTACCCTCGTCGGCGCTTTAGCTATCGAACAGGCAAATATCGCTGCAAGCACCAAGGAGTTAATGATTTACGCCAATATCATTGGCAATGATTTAGGACCTAAATTCACACCGATTGGCAGTTTAGCTACCCTACTGTGGCTACATATATTAGCGCAAAAAGGCTATCGTATCAGCTGGGGCCAATACATGAAAATCGGCCTTATCATCACCCCACCGGTACTACTGAGCACACTCGTGGCATTAGTTTGGTGGTTGGAAGTGGTCGCCATGAATTAAAGTGATGAGGACGTGTTGCTGTATGCCTTAACATCATAAAAAAGACGGTAAAACAAAAACATCACATCCGTTTTTGATTTACCGTCAATTACTTCGATCAAAGCGTGAAGCACTTTGAATCGTTGCGAGTCATACTAAGGAGTTTGACTTGAGCGAGTAACTATTCCCACTCAATCGTTGCTGGTGGTTTACCTGAGATATCATAAACCACTCGACTAATACCACGCACCTCATTAATAATGCGGTCTGAGATATGTGCAAGCAACTCATATGGTAAAGGTGCCCAACGTGCATTCATAAAGTCATTGGTTTGAATTGCACGCAATGCCACCACATAGTCATACACTCGAGTACCCTCACTCACCCCCACCGATTTCACTGGTAGGAATACGGCAAAGGCCTGCGAGGTCAGATCGTACCAATTTTTACCCGTTTCAGCGTCAATTGCGTTCCGCAGTTCCTCAACAAAAATTGCATCAGCACGACGTAAAATATCCGCATAATCCTGATTCACTTCGCCTAGGATACGTACGCCCAAACCAGGACCTGGGAATGGATGGCGATAAACCATTTTCTCAGGTAGACCTAAGGCAACACCGAGCTCACGAACCTCATCTTTGAACAACTCACGTAGTGGCTCTAAAAGCTTCATGCTTAAAGTGTCGGGCAAGCCGCCGACATTATGGTGAGACTTCACCGCAACACCGTGCTTACCGGCAAGCGATTCAATCACATCAGGATAAATTGTGCCTTGGGCAAGCCATTTAGCATTGGGCATTTTCGCCGCTTCTTCTTGGAAGATTTCGACGAACTCACGACCGATAATCTTACGCTTTTGCTCTGGATCAGTTACCCCTTGGAGCTCATTCATAAAGCGCTCAACCGCATTAATATGAATGATATTTAAGCCCAAGTGCTCACGCATCACATCCATCACCTGCTTCGCTTCGAAGAGGCGCAACATCCCGTGGTCTACAAACACGCATGTCAGTTGAGAACCGATAGCGCGATGAATTAAAACCGCCGCCACTGAAGAATCCACCCCACCTGATAGGGCTAACAGGACCTGCTCGTCACCTACCTCTTCACGGATACGATCGATCATTTCCTCGGCATAAGAGGCCATTGTCCAATCACCATCACATTCGCAAATATCAAGCACAAAGCGACGTAGTAAAGCCTCACCCTGCTTGGTATTGCTAACTTCCGGATGGAACTGTAACCCATAAAAGCCACGCAGCTCATCTGCGATAGCGGCTATTTGGCAGTTTTTAGCAGTTGCAATCACCGTAAAGCCGGCAGGTAGCTCAGTAAGCTGAGTACCTTCACTCATCCAAACATCTAACTGATTTAAGCCTTCAGCCGAACGACCGTCAGATAAGGTGGCAAATAAAGGACTATTACCCTTCGTGTTAACATGCACCTGACTGAAGCGCTGCTCTTCAACGGCAGCCACTTCACCGCCCAGTTGCTTTGCCATCACGTGCATACCGTGACCAATAGCGAGCACTGGTACATCCGCTAAAAATACGAATGGCGATAGAGTCACTCCCTGCGCGGTCGTCACATCGTCAGGGTTAGCGCCGGATAAAATAATCCCCTTGACACCCTGCTGATTGATTTGTTCACGCAAGAAGCTTTCATCCACATCTGCGGGAAAAACCTCACTAAGCACACCCGCCTTACGAACACGGCGCGCAATCAATTGAGTGAGAGGTGAGCCAAAATCAAGAATTAAAATCTTTTGATGCATCATGATTATTTCCACAAAAGGACAAGATTAGTCAGCACGATAGTTAGGCGCTTCTTTCACAATTTGTACATCGTGCACATGTGACTCACGCACACCCGCGGCGGTGATTTCGACAAACTGAGATTTAGTGTGCATATCCTCAATGGTTGCGCAACCACAATAACCCATGGATGCACGAATACCACCGATTAACTGGTAGATAATGGCTAACACGCTACCCTTATAAGGTACGCGCCCTTCAATACCCTCTGGTACCAATTTATCAGCGTTATTGGCTGGGTCTTGGAAATAGCGATCAGCCGAGCCTTTTTCCATTGCCCCTAAACTACCCATACCACGGTATGACTTATAGCTACGACCTTGGAATAGAATTACCTCACCCGGTGCCTCTTCAGTACCGGCAAACATACCACCCATCATGCAGGTTGAAGCACCAGCCGCAAGGGCTTTAGCCACATCACCAGAGTAGCGAATACCGCCATCGGCAATTAAAGGCACACCGGTACCCTCAAGTGCTTTAGCAACATTCGAAATGGCCGTAATCTGAGGCACACCCACACCGGCAATAACACGAGTGGTACAAATCGAGCCTGGACCGATACCAACCTTAACCCCATCAGCTCCCGCTTCAACTAAGGCTAAAGCCGCTTCGCCGGTGGCGATATTACCACCGATAACCTCGACTTGCGGATAATTTTCCTTAACCCACCGGACACGTTCGATAACACCTTGGGAATGACCATGTGCAGTATCGATAATAATCACATCCACACCGGCAGCGACTAACTTCTCGATACGCTCCTCAGTGCCCTCACCAACACCAACCGCCGCACCAACTCGAAGCTGTCCGAGCTCATCCTTACAAGCATTAGGATTTTCAGTGCTTTTATAAATATCTTTGACCGTCGCAAGACCGCGTAATTCAAAGGCCTCGTTAACAATCAAAACTCGCTCTAAACGATGCTTATGCATCAAGGCTTGCGCTTCTTCAAGCGTACCGCCCTCAAGCATCGTCACTAAACGATCCTGAGGTGTCATCACCTCACTGATTTTAGCGTCTAGACGATCCTCAAATCGAGTATCGCGATTCGTCACGATGCCGACTACCTTTTTACCCTCAACCACGGGCAAACCGGAAATACCGTGTTCCTTTTGTAAAGCAATCGCATCACGCACCGTCATATCAGGCGTGAGAGTGTATGGATTAACCACAATACCAAACTCATGACGCTTAACACGAGCCACCTCAATTGCCTGCGCATCGGCCGACATATTTTTATGAATAATACCGATACCACCCTCTTGTGCCATGGCAATGGCTAGACGAGCTTCGGTCACGGTATCCATGGCCGCGGAAACTAAGGGAATGTTTAAGCTAATATTACGAGTGAGTTGAGTTTTTAAAGACGTGTCACGGGGTAACACATTTGAATACGCTGGAACCAATAATACATCATCAAAGGTCAACGCTTTTTGAAGTAAACGCATGAATCTCTCCTGGCGCAAAAGAGAATTATACTACGTTTATAAGGATAAAGCTTATTAAATCAATAAACTGACGCAAATTTACCTAGTGGCAGAGTCGTTTAGGAAAAGGCTTTAATGACCAAGCACTTTCTGCTCACTTTATGCCGCTAGAGCCTCTCTGAACTGTTCTTCACTCTTGCGTTTTCTCATCGTAAAACGCCTAACTATAAATTAATGGTAAGGAAACTTCTACAGTTGAGCTGTATTAATTTAGAGGGGGTATCGCTTGACACTGTTGCTAATCTTTTGTGGGTGATATTTCTTCTTTTAAAAGATGAAACTGCTGCCATTTTAAGTTCCAAGGCGGCGCTTAGAAAAGACACATAAGGCTAAACCTTATTTGTATTGAATTTATTTTATGTGTATAATACACACCATGAATAGCAAAGACCTTATCAAACACCTTGAGGCAAATGGCTGGCAGCTTAGGAATGTACGGGGCTCGCATCATGTTTTCCGTCACCCAACATTGCCTGGCCATATTAGCGTTCCGCACCCTAAAAAAGATTTGGGTAAAGGCATCGTTAATAAATTGCTTAAACAGGCAGGTCTGAAATAAAAGGAGTTAAAGAATGAAATATCCTATTGTTATTGAACCCGGTGATGAGCACACGGCTTGGGGCGTAGTGGTTCCTGATTTGCCAGGGTGTTTTTCGGCCGCTGATGAAGGTGTGAATGAGGCAATTGAAAATGCCAAAGAGGCAATAGAGTTGTGGATTGAGGAAGCCTTGGATAATGGTGAAGTAGTTCCGAAAGCTAGTTCTATTGATAAATATAAGGATGATCCTGATTATAAAGACTGGATATGGGCTATCGTAGAGATTAATCCAGACTTATTTGATGATCATATCGAAAGAGTTAATATCACATTGCCTAAACGCATACTGGCTAGGATTGATGCCAAAGCAAAAGAAGCTGGCAAAAGTCGTTCTGGTTATATCGCTCAATTGGCATTAACAAATTAGAGCCTGTAAATAATTTTATGTAACTTCCTTTAATCTGATATCCTTCATGTGAGTATTTCACATGGGAAGTTACATGACTCAAGACGACATCATTCAATCGTTAATCAAGCAATTAG
>NZ_KV792944.1:5693-23803 GCF_001808335.1 Oligella sp. HMSC05A10
GCAAGAAGACGCTTAAGACCAATCAATCCAAGGTTGAGCTGGATATTCCTAGATACCATAACGGCACCTTTGATCCACAAATCGTCAAGAAGAACCAGACAAGTACCGGCGTGTTGGATGAACAAATCATCGCCTTGTACGCTAAGGACATGACGACCCGTGAGATTGCCAATACCCGGCAGGAATGCTACGATGTGGACGTCTCCGCCACCCTAATCCGCCATATCACGGATAAGGTGATTGATGAGTTAACCGAATGGCAGAATCGCCCGCTGGGCGCCATCTACCCTATCGTCTACCTGGATTGCATTGTGCTGAAGCTTAGAGAGAATCAGCGCATCGTCAACAAGTCCATCTATATCGCTCTTGGTGCCAATTTAAGAGATGGTTTTCGTGCATCCTGAGTTAAAAAACTGAACTTTACTCAAGCCCAATAAGTTTGAAATCGACTTTCATATCGCTATTGTTAACCCTCTTCGGGCTTTTTTGTGAAACATAACATAGCACCATAGGGTATGAATTTATTTGACACAAAAAATTTCCATAAAACAACAGCAAATAACTTGATCTAGATCAATTTTTTAAATAATTACACATTGCTTACAGCAGGCTTATACCGTAGAATTATTAACATAAAGATACATATTAAATATATATTAACAGGCTGCATATTTTTAAAACTACTTTAAATAACAAGTCAGTTTTTTAATGCATCTCAATATGAGTTGAAGAATGGCAGTAGTACTCCCCCTACAACTTATCTTTTTAAGGATAGGAATATGAAGAAAAAACTTTTATTAATCGCATTAGCCAGCGCCATGAGCTTTAGCCCTTGGGTCATGGCACAAGACGCCTCAGCACCCGTTAACAAAGGTGGCTTGCCAGGCTATGAAGTAATTGATGCTCCGGAAGTTGACAAGCTACCACGTGTCACCCAAGAGCTTGTCAAACCTCCTTTCCTACCTGAGCATAGTTTAGAGCGTCCCGACAGCCCGCGCATTGTCGAGATTGAAATGTACATTGATGAACGAGAAATTGAGGTTGAGCCTGGTGTCTTCATGTGGGCCTTTACTTTCCATGGCTCGGTACCAGGTCCTATGATTGTGGTACATGAAGGCGACTATGTTGAGCTAAAACTGATTAACTTATCTAAAAACGAATTAGTTCACAATATCGACTTCCACGCAGCAACTGGTGCTTTAGGTGGCGGTGATCTAACCTTTGTGGCGCCAGGTCAAGAGGTAACTTTACGATTTAAGGCTGACAAGCCAGGGGTACACATTTATCACTGTGCGCCTGGTGGTGCGATGATCCCTTGGCACGTTACCCACGGTATGAACGGTGCAATCATGGTCATTCCAGAAAAGGGTTTACGTGATAAAGATGGTAACCAACTAAAATACGACAAAGCTTTCTATATTGGTGAACAGGATTTCTATATTCCTAAAGATGAAAACGGTGAGTACAAGCGCTATGCAACAGCTGGTGAATCCTACCCTGATGACCGTTTAGCCATGAATAGCTTAATCCCTTCGCATATCACCTTTGGTGACCGCAAAGGCGCTTACACTGGCGACAATGCCTTAACTGCTAACGTGGGTGAAACGATTATGCTAATCCACTCTCAGGCTAACCGCTTCACCTATCCACACTTAATTGGTGGTCACGGTGAATATGTTTGGGAAAGGGGTAATCTCCACGAAACGCCGGTGACTGGTCTTGAGACTTGGTCTATTGCTGCCGGTTCTGCAGGTGCTGCTATGTACACCTTCAAGCAACCCGGTGTCTATGTTTACCTGAATCACAACTTGATTGAATCAGTTAACTTGGGCGCAGCTCTGGAAATCAAGGTTGATGGTGAGTGGAACAACAAGTATATGAAACAAATCACTGCCCCTCACCTCTTTGAAGCAGGTGCTCACAAAAAGTGGGATGATATCGCAGCACAGAAGTAAATCCCTTCTACAATAGCTCGCTGGCTGCCTCCGAATACGGAACCGTCAGCGAGTCTATCTAGTTTTAGATTGCGCAGTTCTAAAAAGGAGAAAACCATGAAGTCTATACACCGACACAAGCGAAGCCCCTTAGGTTTACTAAAACTTTTATTGCTTTCGGTTTTGACCTTTTTCTCCTTTTCTCACATCATAGCCAAAGCAGAAACCCTCACCTTTAATTTATTTGACCAACATGGTCCGGTCACCCATGAAAGCTACCCTGGAAAGTATTTATTACTCTCCATAGGCTATAGCTCTTGTCCTGATATATGCCCTACCACTTTATACGAGTATGGCTACGCCATGAAGCGACTCCAGCATGCTGATATGTTGCAACCCCTATTTTTGACTATTGATCCTGTCAATGATGAAATTAACCGCCTTAATGCCTACACTCAATATTTTGATGAGCGTATTGTCGGACTAAGCGGGGAAATGAAAGATATAGAAGATGTTGCCAAACAATTAGGGGCAACCTTTGGTTATCGCCTTAATGGTCAACGCATTGATAATCCTGAGCCCGGCATGGGCTACACCGTTTATCACAGTGCTATGATTTATCTAATCACACCTGAACGTGAAATACTGGATGTTTTTGATTACCAAATCGGTGGTGATGACTTAGTCAAAGTGCTAGATCAACACCTTAGCAAAGCAACATCCACCGCCACAAAAGATATCACAACAACATCAATAGCTATCACAAACAGCGCCGTTAGTACCTGTGATTTACCCGAAGGCTTTACCGCCACTGAACAAAGCAGTAGACTCAGTGAGTTGAATTTAAATGTAAAACCAGAAGCTAACACGCAATTACTTAACTTATGGGCACTCTGGTGTGCGCCCTGCCGTCAAGAACTCCCACTACTAGAGAAATGGGCTGCATTACAAAACGAATTAGATATTATTACCATTAATGTGGGTGATAGTATTGAGAAAATCAACAGCTTCTTTGAAGAACAGGGCTTTAGCCATCTACCCAAATATCAAATCGAAAACTTTAATTTATTGCGACAACTAGGGGGTATGGGCTTACCCTTCAATGCTTTATTTGTTAATGACAGCATTGTGGGTATAAAAAGCGGCATTATTACTGATACTGCTTCATTAGACAACTACGCACAATGCGTGCAACAACAGTTATAAAGGAACAGAGATGAGATATTCCATATTAGCCAGTAGTTTATTCGCCATTGGTTTTTTTGGCACCGCAGCCTTAGCAGCAACAGATACAAGCACGACCACCGTGAGTGATTGTGTTATTCAGGAAGTTTTACCTGGCCGCGCCATGACTGGCGGATTTGCCACCTTTGAACATCAAGGTGAGACGGTAGAGATTCTTGAGGCTCTCCTCCCTAGCATCACCGATCACGTTGAGCTTCACGAAATGAGCATGGTCGACAATGTGATGACGATGGGCCCATTACAAGACAAAAGTCTCACAGAGGGTCAACGCTTCTTCCGTAAAGGCGGAGACCACGTGATGATCATGAGTATCCCAGAGGACAAGACCCCACAAATTGGTGAAACTCATACCATGACGTTTAAGCTTAGCAATGGAAAAAGTGTTAGTTGCGAGGCCATAGTCAAATCACTGAATGAGGTCATGAAGGAACACGCTGTAAAAAAAGCTGCTCATTAGAATATAAGCTGATTTAGCTTGGCAATAAAGCATGCATGCGCTTTTTAATGGCGTCTACTGGAGAAAATCAATGAATCGTCGATTATTTATTCAATGGTTAGCTAGTCTTGGAGTCGGTCTTGGTGCAACAGGAACCGCTGCTGCCCAACTACTTAAACCTGGCGCCTCTGAATTAACCAAGCTAGGGGTTGGCGATTCAC
The DNA here is from genome assembly GCF_001808335.1 of Oligella sp. HMSC05A10. Taxonomy (NCBI): domain Bacteria; kingdom Pseudomonadati; phylum Pseudomonadota; class Betaproteobacteria; order Burkholderiales; family Alcaligenaceae; genus Oligella; species Oligella sp. HMSC05A10. The sequence continues at coordinate 9,530 of NZ_KV792944.1, forward strand.
TTTATCACCCCACTCGCTATCTATTTATTGCCGACTCCAGTTCCTATTTCATCACTGTTTATGATGTTAATACCGGCGAGAGGTTAGCACTATTAAACTTTGGCATACGCCCCCGCACCTTTGAAATGGCTCGCGACGACTCCATGATGGTGGTCGGTGACTATGAAGTTTCTCGTCTGGTTCTATATGAACTAGAAACAAGGACTCGCAAAGACATAGAACTACCCTCACCACTTTATCAAGCCTTTTTCGTACCGCAATCCAAGCTAGTAGCCATCGCTCTACGAGATCAGGTCGGTATGCTGAACTACGAAACAGGCGAACTTCATATTTATCCAGAACGCTTCGATTCTGAGCATCGTAATACGCATATTTATGCCTACTACAACTTACTCTTCAGTTCTTATAGCCAAAGTTACTGGATTCTTGATGAAGAAAAACCAGTAATGTATCGTCATTCCTATCTGGATCCTCACGATAAACCATGGGAAACCATCGACTTATCGGCTCACATCCCATCAGGCTCAGGCCTAGATGACGGAATTGCTAGTCCTGAAGACTTTATGGTAGCACTAACAGCCAAAGATGGCTCACGTGGCTTACTCTATTTCCCTAAAGATGGCAAAATCCTCTCTACGGGACCCATGCACACCGCTGGTTCCACCTATAGACCCCAGGTTGTACCCTATATTGATTTTTACTCGCGTCGCATCCTTTTTTCAGACTCCTCTGCACATGTGGTGATGTTTGATTTAGATAAAGGAGATGAACCTGAGCATTACTATTTACAAGAAAAACATCATCGCAACTTTTCTCCAAAAATTTTCCGCAGTGGCTGGCTTGAAAACACCTGGATTTTAGGTGGTGATAAAGGAATTGTCTTTCAATCCTATGATGACCCTGAAGACTCCACCTATGTACCATCACCCTGGGAAGTCGTGGATATGTGGGTCACTGGGGACAGTAAAACACTATTTTACACACTGGATGAAGGGCTACCCATGGTTTATCGTCACGACATTCGAAGTCGTGAGGCCCTTCCACCTATCCGTATTCATGGTGTAGTGATGGGCGGCTTACTAAGAATGGGCAGCAATAATAGTATTTGTTACTAAACCCATAATGGTGCCGAAAGTTAGCCGTGCTTCATTTGTTTATATCAAATCAAAAGCATCTATTAATTATTAATAATTCTCATTATCATTATTATTTATGATAAAATGCATATGATATAGATGTTTATAAGCAACACATTCTCTGGAGGCATTCCTTTGATGAATCGACGACAATTTATTCAATTCGCCGGAGCTGCAGCGTTTGGCAGTCAATTTCCTTTTGCGTGGGCTGACACACCTTCACCTATTACCATCTATGGACCAGGTGCTTTGCCATCCCTACTCCTTGGAGTAGCAAGACATCGACAGCAACAAGGTCTATCAGCTATGCAACAAACATTTAATGTAGAGACATGGCGCACTCCCGATGTACTAAGGGCTGGCTTAGCTAACGGCAGCATTCAGGCAAGTATCGTGCCGAGTTATGTTGCCGTCAACCTAAGCAACCGGGGACTTGATGTCAAACTAGTCAACATCATGACATGGGGTCTGGTTGATATCATTGGTTCTGCAGACAGCATATCCAGCCTTAAAGACTTAGAGGGTCGCTCTATTGCTGTACCGCTTCGCAATGACATGCCTGATTTAGTTCTACAAGCGCTTTGTAAGTTACAAGGCGTAGATTTTAAAAAAATCGCAATCAACTATACAGCTACCCCAGCAGAAGCCTTGACTTATTGGCTCAATGATCGTGCCGAATTTGCCCTTTTAAATGAGCCCTTAACCTCAGTCGCAATGATGAAAGGCAAAAGCAAGTCAGCTGCACGTGTTCTTAATCTACGAGAAATATGGCGCAATCTCCACGATGGAAAATCCCAAGGTTTACCCCAGGCAGGATTACTAGTTACACATGCATTTTATGAGCAAAACCAGGAGTTTTTACAGCATCTTCAAACTGAATTGCAATCATCTTTACAATGGACGCTGACAAACTCGGCGGAAGCCTCAAAAATCGGTAACAAACTTCTAGACATACCATCGCCAGCGATTAAGGCTGCAATTCCTCACGCTAATTTAACCGTTGCGGCGGCGGCAGAGATTCGTGAAGATTTAATGCTTTTTTTCAACACTCTCTATAACTTAAATCCGCAAATTCTCGGCAACAGCATGCCTAAAGAGAATTTTATTCTGAAGCTCTAATTATGCTTTTATATGTCGGTCGTCCCATCCGTCAATCGCGTCGTGTCCAACTCCTCTCATACTGTTGGGGAGTATGGACCGCACTGGCGGTCATCGCTGTTGTCTGTGCCTTTTGGCATTGGGGTTCGGTCACCTTAGGCACTCTTGTGCTGCCAGGACCCATCGCAGTATTTGAACGCAGTATTTCACTACTGCAACATTATGAGCTAGCAGAAATACCTCAAACACTCTTTCGAGCGAGCATTGCTATTAGTGCCGCTGTTGCTTCTGGCGTGGTTTTAGGATTGCTGACTGGTGTCTCCAAAACCATGGCGCTTTTCTGTCGCCCCCTTATCAGTATGCTCTTGGGCATACCACCCATTATCTGGGTAGTATTAGCCATTTTCTGGTTTAACGTGGGTGATAGCAGTACCATCTTTACCACCTATATCGCTGTCACTCCATTAATGTTCGCCTCTGCCTTGCAGGGTATGCTGTCAATTGACCGCAATCTCGAAGAGCTAATGAGTGTCTATAAAGTCCGCTTTGATAAACGCCTATATCACCTCTACTGGCCGCACTTGCTCACACATTTATTACCCGCATTCAATATCGCCTTTGCGATGGGACTTAAAATCGCCATTATGGCTGAGTTACTTGGCTCACCTGATGGTATAGGTGCACAAATTGGTCTTGCTCGCACAATGCTGGAAACCGAAGTCGTGATGGCCTATATAGTTATTTTGCTACTCATTATTTATCTCGTGGAGTACTTATTAGTCGAGCCCTTAAAAATCATATTCTTACCATGGGATCAAGGTCGTGGCTAGTTTGCAACTACATCAACTCCATAAAAATCTAATGGGTGAATCCATTGTCGAGGACTTCAATCTCGAGCTAAATGCGGGTGAGGTTGTTTGTTTGTATGGACCTTCTGGCTGTGGCAAAACCACTATTTTAAGACTCATTGCAGGTTTAATTAGCCCCGATCGTGGTCGAATCGACAGTACTTTTCTTCGTTTGCGCTATCTATTTCAAGAGCACCGACTATTGCCATGGCGCAGTCTCTGGGACAATATTTTATTAACTCACCCTAATCCTAAGTCTGCCGCCACCCATCAAGAAGCACAACGCTTATTGACCAAACTTCATCTGCATGCCGAAGACTACGATAAATACCCCGACGAACTCTCGGGTGGGATGCGACAAAGAGCAGCTCTGGTCAGGGCTCTACTTTGCGAACCTGATTTGCTACTCTTAGATGAACCGTTTAGCGCATTGGACTATGAGTTAAAACTACAGCTCTACACTTGGCTTCAGGAATATATTAGCAATAGTATGAGTATCGTGATGGTCACCCATGACCGTTTTGAGGCGCTACAGTTAGCTGACAAAATCTATATTTTACCCCACAAGCCTGCGCGCAATCAGACCATGATTGAACTTGATCAGCCAAGATCAAAACGCAATGAGCGTTTCGTGCAACATTATCTAGCTCAACCTTTTTGGCAGCCCTACCATGACTAGAAAAAAATCACTAACTGAAATCATTCATGATTTTTTTAGTAACCCTTTCCGTCTCTACTTTTTGTTGGCCTCATTAAGCATCATTTTCATTGCTTCTTTATGGCTTACCGTCGGCCTAAGTGCCTTTTTAGGCGGACCTACTTTAACAACTCACATCAATCCCTTGAGCTACCATGCATACGGGTATTTAAATATTTTTGGTGCTGCCGCCTTTGCAGGATTTATTTTCACTGCGGTCCCCGAGTGGACTCATTTTACCCACTCATTACGTCGCTTATCTGCCTTCACCCTGTTGCTCTGGCTCAGTAACATCGTATTAAGTTTCGTCGATTTGCAACGCAGCGCACAAATAATGAGCCTGTTTTGGTTCATACTCACCGCTTTTACTATCTATGCCACCTTTCAGGATCGCAATAGGCGACAAATTAGTGTCTGTTTGATGTTATCGCTGATTACTGCCTTAACTACTGCTTATGGACTTAGCGGTCAATGGACTTTTATTATTGCGCTAGCTCACGCTTATATCATTGGGGTCTCCCTGATCATTTTTCGTATCGGCATGGCCATGGGCTCTCACTCTTTAAAACAAGCTGGTCCTAAGGCAGATAAACTAAGTTACATACAAAATCCCTACTATAGAAACCTGAATATTATTTGCATGTACTTATACGTATTCAGTTTACTCTTCTTTAATGACCCTGTTTTTTCTAGTTGGTTAGCATTGGCGTCTGGTCTTTCCATGATTGCTCGTCTTCGTGATTGGCATCACTGCATTCTATGGCATGCCTCCTTTGTCCGTTGGCATTATTTGACGCTACTCTGTATTGGCCTTGGTTATAGCTGGATGGGACTAAGCGGCATCCTATCTTGGGGCAATCCAAAGCAAGCACTGCATTTAATACTCATCGGAGGCTTTATTTTTATGGCGCTGCAGGTATTTAACATTGCTGGACTGATTCATAGCGGTCGCGGACTACCATTTCCCTGGACTAGTCAATGGGGCTTAGCAGCGATTTTAGCGGCCGCTCTATTGCGTTCAATGAGCCTAAGCTTTGGTTGGGACTATGCCCTTTTTAGCTTAGCCATTCCTAGTGCCTTGATCATCATCGCCTTTATCATGTATATCCCAGTATTTCTACGAATTTTTATACAAACTGAAGCGACTCAACCAAGTCCTCGCAATTAAGTCCTAATAAAAACTCACCCCCAATCAACGATAAGGGGTGAGCGTTAGGATAATTAATTTCTTAGAATCTAAAATTCAAACCTGCGGTGACGGTACGACCATTACCCGGGAAATACATTGCTTGATTATTAGCGTTTTGGGCTGATGCCATGGCCGGCGTCAAAGTCCACGAGATATAACGCCTATCAGTGATATTATCCACTTGCACATAAAAATTAGAGTCTTTGGCAAAATCGTAACTAAAGTGAGCACCTAAGATTGCATAACTACCCATTTTCTGAGTATTAGCATGATCCGCATAGGTCGAGCCCAAGGAACCACGAACATTGACACCTACTTCAAACTCACGATAACGATAATCCAAATTAGCACTCAAGTAATGACGAGGTAAGCCACCAATATCATTACCAGAGTACATTCCATCTCGAAACTCGAAATTATTGTAAGTATAAGCGACTCGCCCTGCCAAATTACCTGATGTCCCTAAATCCCACTTGGCACTTAAACCTAATTCCACACCACGGTGGCGGGTATCACCCTCATAGTTATAGGTAAAGGTATTAGCACCATCGGGCGAATAAGCAATTAGCTCTTTCTCAATATCAGCATGATAAAGCGTAATATCCCACCCATATTGCTGACTAAATAAACCTCGTGTACCAATCTCATAACTTAGGTTACGCTGTGGTTCAAGCTCACGCACATAAGTCAAACCACGTCTAAACATAGGCCGACCATTAGGACCTAAAACTGGCGCACCAGCAGGACCAGCGAACTGCACCATGTCTCTCAATGTCGGTGCCTCACGACTTGCACTAACATTAGCAAAGACTAACGTTGCGTCATTAGGCTCCCATGATAAGGCAATTTTAGGCGAGACCCAGCTCCAACTATCATTATGTGACTGCATGCCATTTAACCCACTACGCATACCATTCACATCACGTCCCGTGTGCACAAATTGTAGCTGAGTACTCAGCTTCCAATGAGGTACAAACTCCCAAGCGCCACGCAACTGAGCAGAAAAATAATTAGCCTTGATATCATAATCCTGAGGATGCATCAGTCGAAGCGGCGGTAAGGGCTGATTCACATTGCCATACACGGAAAAATCACCACTGGTATGAGCATAGCTTAGGCCACCACCAAGTGAAAGCTGCTTAAATTGCGCATCAACCATGTACTGCAAGCCAAGCGTGTTACTATCCATTTCCCAGACTTGAGCCGGTGTCCTAAAGTAGTCATCCGTTCTTTGAAGATATACACCAATGCTATGAGTCCAACGATCTAGTTGTAAAGTAGTCAAATTTGATAAACGCAAACCCTCAGTATGACGTCTAGGGTTCGTCTGTAATGGTCTTAAAGGTAAATTATCGGTGGTCTTGTCATATTGGTCATCATCAAACACCATATTGCGACTAATCGGTCCTGGGATTTCGAAATGCTGATTAGTATATGCAAGCCAAGTACGGTTTTCCCAACCACTATCATAAACACCGAGATTAGCTCTAAAGGCCTGACGACGCTGTTTACTGTGTTCACGGAAGCCATCAGTACGCTGATCAGAATAAGCCACATGAAAATCCCATCTATCAAAAGCACGACCAATCGCCAAACGATTAGCTACCGTGTTATGACTACCATATTGAGTATTTAAGCTACCCCTCTCAGTGGCCCCTGTATGACTTAAAAAATCTATCTCACCACCTAAGTTTTGCGCAAAAGGATTTAAGGCATTCGCTCCACGACGCACACCAATCTTGCTGCTATTGCGAGGCTCCAGTAAACCCGTGTGAAAGGAGCCATCCGCATCGTTTAACGGCAAACCATCTACCAACACGGTGATTCCTCGTGCCAACGGTTGACTTTGTATTCCCGAACCACGGATAGAAATAACCGGGTGATCATTACCGCCAAAGAAATCCAACATGGTTATGCCTGGTTGAGTGCCCATAACCTCTCTAAGTGTTGCTTGACTACCTGTACTACTAGGTGTGATCACATTGGCCCCTCCTTTGGTCGAGCCATAACTTTGCTCCATCGTAGCAGGCGTTATAGGTACCGACAAGCCGCGTATTGATTGAATCTCCAAATCTAGCGATGGCAATGCGACCGGTTCATTTGAAGCAATATTTTCCTGTGATGTCGCCGACTGCGCAAAACAAACAGCACTCGCTGCACCCAAACTCATCATCCATAGAGCTGAATAAACTGAGCTACAAATAGACTTAACAACATAATTAGGACTCGTTTGAGAATAACGCTGCAAACCCATTACCCTTCCTCTCAAATTAACAACAAAAGAATATATAAAATACATGTATTTTATTGAAATGATATCAAGAATCATTATTATTTGCAATAATTAATTACATTTATAAACGAGTTTGGATAAAGCTTTTTTCAGCCAACAGTAGATTTCATCGCTAGACGGGTATTGCTACGCGAAACTGGCAAGTCTACAAATGAAAAAACCACCAACGTGGTAGTTAATCATGAGCAAACATAATTGATTTAGAATGGAAGGACCTAATGAGTCGATGTAGCAAGAACTACTGTAAAAATTAAATTATTTACCTAAGGGAAATATAATCTTGAACGCACGAGATGTTGCTAGATGCTTCATATCTTCTGTTAATTAGTCAATTACTGAAGCTGTTTCTCCGAATTCAAATTAATTTGTATTTGACCATTAAACTGGCGAATCTCACCCCAGACACAGATGGTCTTACCCGCAAATGAACGTGCCTTTTGCAGTAGCGATGGATTTTTATCCCAAACCACAATGGTTAAAGGGGCATGAGGATATGCTTTATCCAGATTCAAATAAAGCCCTTGAGCAAACTCGTGTATATGCACAATCTTGCCACAAACAGTCTGATTCTCACCCACATGAAAACGCGCTTGACTTGCTTTCAACGGACCTTGCTTTGGTGTTGATGATACTGTCGGTGCATCGCTTGCTAATGTGCTTTGCTTCAGCCTTTCAGCTGGAGCAGAGGATGCGCCAATACCATCTCGACTATTAAAAAACACCAACAGCACCACAGCCAGTGAGGCCACTACTACAGCACCAACTAACAGTTTAAACTGCTTTTTCACTTCCTTTTTAACTGAATCTAATTGTTGCAGCTGAGTCTCTTTCATACTGCTAATTTCAGTCTGCAAGCGCTTTAATTCCTGGTTGTGCTCAGATTTGAAACGTGCCAACTCTTCTTTAGCTTCAATTAGTTTATTTTCAGGAAGCGTGGTTTTAGTCAGCGTGCGTTCTTGTAGCTCATTTTCAAACGCAGCGAGCTTTTCCTCATACTCTGCAATTAACAAACTCACCTGTTCCTGCTTAGACTGCTCAGTAATTAGATGTTCTGCCTGAGCAGTTAGGGCTCGTCGGATCTCAGAAATTACTTTTTCTTGTTCTGCAAATGCCTTTTTATTGGTATAACGTAGCACCATGCCAAAAAGCTGAATTAAGTCATTTTTGGCGCTCAAGAAAATCATTGAATCTAGCGTAACCCTTATTATTGATTTTGTCATAACCATCAAGCTCTATCGGCAGTCGATACCCCTTGGCATCGTTTTTAATCATAAAGTCGATATAACGATTACCTTCTTGATTATCTTTAAAATGGTATTGGGCAAATACATCAGCGGGGGTAATTTCTGGGATGTGACTTAAAATTTCGTCAACAAAACGCTCTTCATAACCGACAATATGTTGGATCTTATCGCGATTAATTTCTTTCCATTGTTGCCAAGTGAGCATTATCGAACTCTTTTGTTAGTTGAAAGTTAAATTAAAAAAACCAATCGTTATCATAGCTCAAGGACTAAAAATCAAGACTACAAACATAAGCTTTGCTTACAAAGTTAACAGACGTTAATATCTATAATCACTATGATTACCCTAGGATCTAACACGCATGGAGGCGAATCATGAGAGCGATCATTCTGATTGCCAGTCTTTCTGTTTTACTATTAAGTGCTTGTGTGCATAACAGAGGTTATGGTCATTGGGAGCGTCACGATCATCCAGTCCATTCAAAAAAATATGATAAGAAACACCACAAAGAACGTGAAAAAGCTAGAAAAAAGGCCCTGAAGCAGATTGAAAAAAACAATAAAAAATATAACAAAGCTAGACGCAAGCACCGAGATTGGTAGCCCTCTCAAACCAGTCATTGACGGTTAACTTTTCTATGAGGGTGTAAGATATTGCTATAGCATAACATGCGTTTAGTGTGAGGGATTTTCCAAATGAATTAAGATAAGAGTCTGATTGCATTAAACAAAATCCTTAAATGGTTTAAGTGGGTCGTATTGTTTTGTTGTATTGTGATTGCCACTCGGTGGACGATTTTGTATGGCCCATACGTATTTTCATTTAACTCCCAACATTACACGCGATTGGATCGAATCCCTCATGAGTTGTTCACCCCAGACATAATTAAAAATGCACCAGGGTTAACTGCCCACGCAATGATTTCTTATTATCCTCAGAGTCCAAGTTCAGAAAATATTGAAATCGCATATCTTGGCAGGAAAGACGTCATGGAGTTTGAGAAATATCTCCTGTCTTTAGGGTACAAAGAAGAAAATGACCTTGTTTTTGGCAAGAGCTAGCATTTACCTGGCTATTTTAAAAAAGCTTATATCATTGAGGGAGAGGAGAATACGGTGCTTGGGTTTTATCCTTAGTCCAAAAAAGTCTCGTCAGGAAAGCTTTGGACAGTGAACTGTGGGACTTAAACCTTTATTTTCTCTAAGAGCTCTGTAGTATCTGATTTTTATGATTGGGCTAGGCTGCGTGTTTTCAATTCAACAACTTCATCACCGCTCAACAAAGCCAAAAAAAACATGGTGGGCATCTAGCATTACGCCAGCATCCTTAATGGGAGTCATCAACGATCTCATGATTTAAGAATTTAGAGAATGGTTACCAGAAGTCACTCTTTATGCAGATATCCACCAAAAAATATTTTCACAAAACAATAAATCAGCAATAGAAATATTAGTGATACCTCTGCATGAATCAAAATAAAAACTATATCGAACACATCACTTTTTGAGTATCCTGTGACGACAGCCACACCATAAACTTGAGTACTTGTGCCTGTCAATGTTTTTTTCTTTAACTGAAGAAGTGCATTTCTGAACATCGTAAACTCTGAGGAGTTTAGAAAAGTGATACAACCATTAGAAACACCCCCCATTGTGGTATTTATCAAGCGAGTTGTCCAGTCATTTGATTTAGTATTACAATTGAAAAATATCTGGCGAATGCTACACGGTTTAACAAAGGAAATGTCATGCTAAACGCTAAAGATGTGGCTGATTTCTTCCTTTCCCCTATTGATGAAGAAGATGGGGAATCAGTAGTCACCAACCTCAAATTACAAAAACTATTATATTACGGACAAGGGTATACACTAGCCTTGCTTGACTGCAAGCTTTTTGATGAAGAGATATCATGTTGGAATCACGGTCCAGTAGTAGAATCAATTTATCATCAATACAAAGCTCATGGTCGTAGCCCATTACCCCCTTCTCATTTAGAAATCAACAAATATAATGACGATGAATTATGCATTCTTCATCTCGTCAGGCGTGAATACGGCCAATATGAAGCGTGGAAACTACGTGATATGACCCATGAAGAGGCCCCTTTTTTGAATACACCTAAAGGTGGCATTATGGACAATGATTACATCAAAGAATTTTTCTTCAATAAAGTTTCACAACACAGCTTCAATTTTGATATTGAAAGGATGAGAACTAGAGTCGAAGGTAATTTTGTAAAAATGCCCAGTGATATTGATCAAGAGTCCTTTATTGATTGGGTTAAGAGCATTTAAAGATGTCGATCGCTGTCTACTTCGGTGAGATTTTCTTAAAGGAAATGCAAAATTTCCCAGAAAAAGACATCCAAAAAATCGGAGACTTTGCTAGGCATGTAGCTAATTACGGATTTTCTGGACTTCCGGGAAGAAATAAAATGCCTGATGCTGTACCTAAGGATGACCCCAACTGGTCGTGTAAGGTTCAGTATGCTCAGAACTACAACCTATGGCATTATCATATCGGCATTCCTGAATATAAGAGCGGCAAACACGGCTACCTTACATCAGAATATGTTCTCCATTATATCAAGGGTGATGGCTTCATTAAAATTGTTGATATGACTGCACACACACCATTGAAACTACCAAAAAAAGAATATCTAATCTGAAATTATTTTTAAGCATATCTGTATTGAAAATACCTCCATGATGTCCCCTATGTCACACTAGCTGTCCGATCATTTCTTTTTTACGCTTCTTTGACCAAATAGTACCACCAAATTGATGAGTGCCGGCATAGATAACATTAACTACGATACCGTTATCAGTATCGTGTCTATTGAAGAGGTGAAAACGCGATGAACGCACATATTAACTAACAAATTATCCGTAATAAGCAAGGAGAGCCTGAGTATGTCGTCCTTCCTTATGAAGACTACTTGCAGCTTATACAGCAGCCCAAGCTTATACAGCAGCCCAAAATAAATCTTGAGCATGGTGTACCTAGTCAAGTTGTCGACCTCATATTTGATAAGGGCTACTCACCGGCAAAAGCCTGGCGAGAATACTTAGGTGTTACTCAAGCTCAAGCGGCTGAAAATATAGGCATCTCTCAGTCTGCTTACTCCCAGCTTGAGAACTCCACAACCCCTACGTTGTCAGCCAGAGCGAAAATAGCAAAAGCGCTTAATATTAACCCTGAGCAATTGGACTGCTAAAGTCCCAAGACATAGGCTTATCAAAAATTTTTCGCTTTGAAGCACTCCAAAAGCCCCCTTGCAATTAACTGTATTAACCCAGTAAAAACCTGCTCGGGTCTTAATTTGATTTTTTGGGGAAAAGTTAAGCATGAATACAGCGTTGAAGTAGGTATTGATAGCTAAAAATACCTACAAAAATAGCTCGCTGTAAGTGTATTTAGAACAATTATATTGAATATACTATTTGACATTAAACCCTTACAAAGCAAAGGCTTAGGAAGAAAATTAGGTTTAATTAAATTTGATCACATATCATCAAATATAGGTGACTGGCCCCCCAGCCGGACTTGAACCGGCGACCAAAGAATTAAGAGTCCGCTCCGACGTGGTGGCTACGCAACCACCCCACCGAAATACTCTTGTGTGATGGTGGACAATGGTATTGTCGCAGAGACAGTATCAAAGGATAATCACGTGACGAAATGGCTAGGCCTCCCTGCTCTATATAGATAGAATACAGGATAACGAGGGAACGACTAGCGAAACGTCAGTAATCAAGATGACAGGCTGGAACAGGCGGCAGAAAAGAGACTGGACACTATAAGTGATCCAGTCTGCTTTGGTAAGTACTCTTTACTATCTTTGATAAAATAAGAGTATTGATTAAAGCATGGAGGCAATTATGAGACCATCTGAACTTATCCAGCTAAAGCGCCATGAAATCTATTCAATATTAGATAAATACAAAACTCTTGATAATCTTAGAGTCTTTGGTTCGGTTGCCAAAGGAACTGATAATGAAGATAGTGATATTGATTTTTTAATTGACGCTCACAAAGGCACTACACTTTTAGATCTTGGTGGTTTTCAGGATGAGCTGCAAACACTTTTAGGCGTTAAAGTCGATCTTTTAACATCAAAGGACATTTCTAAGCACTTTGTGGAAGTTGTATTAAAAGAGGCCATCCCTTTATGAGAAAACAAAAAGATCTTAATGTGTATTTAGAAGAAATTCTTCAAGCAGCTAACTACATTGACTCTTATACGAAAGATCTAGATTTAGATGAGTTTATAAAAGACACAAAGACCTCACAAGCTGTGATCCTAAATCTTTTGATTATTGGAGAAAATGCCAACAAGCTTTTGAGTTTACACCCTGAATTCACTCAAAATACTGAACATTTAAGATGGACAGCCATGAGAGGGATGAGAAATCGAATAGCACATGGTTATTTTGAAATGAATATGGAAATCGTTTGGGAAACGATCCAACAATCAATTCCTAAAATTATTGAACAAATACCAATGCTAATTGACATTGAGAAAGACATAGATAGATAGACAAAATAAAAAATTTAAACCGCCAACTAGGCGGTTTTTTTATGGGGTGGTTACCACTGGACGCTATATGTGATCCAGTCTGCTTTGGTAAGTACTCTTTCTGATAAAATAAGAGTATAGATTAAAGCAAATATAAATGATGGAGCATTGTAATGGATAAATCTTCTATTGAACTATCAATTGAACAGCGCAAAGAAGCATTAAGGTTATCTATTGGTTCTTTGGCATTAGAAGGTGAAAAGCCCACAGAAAGAACTATTGAGGTTTTGAATCTTTTAGTTGAAAACAAAATATCTTTTGATGAGGCAAGCAATCTAGTTAAGAGCTTTGACTAAGATGAATAGGTATTCTTCTGGTGTTCATCCATATTTTTATCCCGGAACAGAGGTTCTTAAAAACAAATTTGATATTCGCGATCCAAATAAACTAGCAGAAATAGAAAATGCTGAATATTTAATTGGAAATATGAATTTACGATTTAACCCTATTCAGGGCGAATATGATATTGAGCATCTATGTAAGATTCATAAAGCCCTTTTTGGTAAAGTGTATGATTGGGCTGGTGAATTGAGAACTACTGTGATTTCTAAGAATGGTTCAGTATTTGCTTACCCTGATAAAATACGAAATTTCCTTGAGCCTATACTAAAAGGTATTAATAAAGAAAACCAATTAAAAGGATTAAGTAAAGAAGCTTTTTCAGAAAGAGCTGCTTATTATTTTGCAGAAATTAATGCCGCTCACCCCTTCCGTGAAGGAAACGGTAGAGCCATGAGATCTTTTATTGACCAACTTTCAAACCAAACTGGTTACCAAATTGACTGGGACTCAATGAGCAAAGAGGAATATATTCAAGCCTCTATTAACTCTTTTAATGGTGATAATAAATTATTAAAAACCTTATTTGAGGAAAACATCTATCTTTTAGATAAGACCCAAACTTCTGTAAAAGAAATCGAACAAGACGATGATTTTGAAAGGTAATCACGGACTGGACGCTATATGTGTTCCAGTCTGCTTTGGTAAATACTCTTATATAAAATAAGAGTATTGATTAAAGCAAACTACTGTGCAATATATAAAGGTACTTATGATTGAAAATGAAATCGGTCGAGGAGAAAGAGCGTCTTGGGGGAGCTTCCCCAGAGTTATTCGTAATGATGATTTAAATACACTTTCTAATCATTCGGAATATTGATCCTAGCCAATTTAATAGACAGTCTGTTCCT
>NZ_KV792945.1:0-37744 GCF_001808335.1 Oligella sp. HMSC05A10
GCGGGACACGCCCGGTTCGCCTGTGAAGTGAGCGCCGTAGGAATCTCCGGCCTTCAGGCCGGGGAGGATGTCAATCATTGTGCATCAGCAAGTGGCATGCTTAAGCGTGAAATTGATAGAACGATGCTAATCGTTGTCTTGGACTCGAAGCGTATGCGCAATGCGCTAGTAGCAATTAAACGCAGCATAGACTAGTGCCGCAAAGCGGATCATCAAGCTGACTGCTACCGCTGCCGGAGCTATCGCCGAGCACGGCTGAGTTATCACTTGGCTTGATTGAGCTGTCCTCCGTCGCCACTTGTCCGCCACCAGGAGCTTGATAATCGGGCCGCTCAGGATAGCTACCGTGCGCACCGCCACTGCTGTTTGGCGCGCTAGCAGCTGTTGCGCCAGATGCCTTTTGGCTAGAGGATAATGGGCACCAAATACCGTTACAGTTGCTGATTGGCTGCAAGCTATCCGTTGCGGAGCTAATTAAGCGCTCATTTGCAGCCAGCTGATGCTGCCAAATCACTTTAGCGTCTGGACTATTAGGCCATAGTACGGGGTGTGACTGCATGCCGATATGAGCGCTTAGCGCCATTGCCAAATAACCAGCATCTTGATAGCTTTGCTGAAGTGCTGAATCACTACGCTGGAGTAACTTCATCAGGGTAGCGACACCTGGCACAAGGGGCTTATAGGGATAGATGAGATCCACGCTGAGAATATTGGCTTCAAAAATACTTTCTTGGGAGTTAAGACCGCGTGGTTTGGCTTGATGTTGCTCGGCTTGGTAATTATTATTAATGGCGGCAAAACCAGTACTGCGGGCAATCGCCAAGTCGGCCTGACTGAAATCCTTAAAATGTGCTGTGGTGGGTGAGGTAATGGTGATGCGCCAGGGCGAGGTGCCGCTGTTGCGACTTACTTCAGCTAAGTAATCATCGCGACGCGCTTCAATACTGGCGTGTCGACCTGCTGGTGCAAATAAGGGCTTTAAACCCTCTTCAAAGCTAGCTATGATACGTTCCGGTTTGGCATGCGATACCGCAGCAACCCGTTGTGCTTCAAGTAGCGCAAGCCGTACATGCTGCTTATGCATATACCAGCGAGTTGTTTCAGTGGCACCTAATCCCAGTAGCAGGATGGGTACGGCCGTGACTAAAAACTCAATCACGGCAGCACCTTGCTGAGAGCGGAGTGTGGAGGAGGTTAAGGCATATTTTTTCATAAAAAAAGTATGCCTTAATCGATGTGCAGCAACAATACACAAGACTACGTATTATGTGCTTCGCACGATGTGCCATCGCGCTTTTATGGCTAATTGAACAAAAGCGGCGAGGGCAGGCGTTGGCTTCATAGGGCCTCACTCAAAGCCTAGCCGCCCTAGTTGCCGTGCGGTGCTGGGTAATTCTGCCGGCACCGCCTAGAAGGGATAAAAATGCCTCGATGACTTAATGCGTGGTAGGACTGCTGTGTGCCGCTAATTTATCTTTATCAATAAAGAGCTGGGCGCATTCAATGGCATCAAAGTGATAGGGCTTGCCACAGTAATCGCAGTTCACGTCAACTGCGCCGCGCTCTTCTAAAATCGACTCGACCTCAGTAATCCCTAGCATATGAAGCATATCGGCTACCTTTTGTCGGCTGCAACTACAGTACCATTGGATGGGCTGGTCAGCATCCGTTTTGATCAGTTGATCTTCCCAGAATAAGCGATGCACTAATTCATCCTCGTCAAGCATTAATTGCTCTTGGCTGCTGACGGTCTGCATAAAATGACCTGCTTTTTCCCAGTTTTCCGCCGCCTTTTCTTTATCAATACTGATGCCACCACTACTAGCTAAGCGCTGTAATAGGATGCCGCTAGCTTTGTTATCATCGGCAGCAAGGCGTATATAGGTTTCTAATTGCTCGGAGCTACGCATGTAGTTTTCCAAGACTTCGGCAACGCTATTACCCTGTAAATCGACAATGCCTTGATAAGCTTGTTGACCCTCTTGGCGGTCTTTAAGATCTAAAATTACCACAAAACGACCACTACGATTAGGGTTCAGTAATTCTTGAAAAGTGGCATTTTCTTTAATGGCATATTCTTGACGCAACTTGACCGTCGCTCGTAAGCGCAAATCGGAGCCGCATTCAACCACAATCAGTGCAATCGGACCATCGCCCTGCAGTTGCAATACCAGGCTACCCTCAAACTTAATATTTGAAGCCAATAAAACTGCAGCGGCACAAAGCTCACCTAAGAGCTTTTCAATCACCTTAGGGTGTTGTTGATGCTGACGAGCATCTTGCCAAGTCTGTTGAAGATTGGCGGTTTGAATACGCAAACTGCGATCGGCAAATAGATACTTTTTTAATAAATCACTCATAGAATAGGGCTAATGCTGTATAGCGAAAAACGGATAGATACAATACGCTTATAAAAGGGCTAAAAGCACTATATGCGGCTATCGTGCTTTTTTTTCAAGGGCAAGGGAATGGCTGGGACTGTGTGTTAGAGGCTGCACTAATCAATGCGTTTCAACTTTTCACGATAGTTATTGCCTTGCTCTACATAATGACGCGTACCTTCGTGACTACGCGCCAGATCCTCTGCAGTGACCTCGCGCACAATCTTGGCTACGCCAACGACAACCGAATTATCCGGGATGATTTTACCCTCAGGAATCAAGGCACCGGCACCGATAATACAGTTTTTGCCGATAACCGCATGATTTAAAATCGTCGCACTCATGCCAATGAGACTACCGTCACCGATGGTACAGCCATGCAGCATCACCTTATGACCTACGGTGACGTTTTTGCCAATATAGAGTGGGGTGCCGCGATCAATATGCAGCACTGACCCTTCTTGCACATTGGAGTTCTCATCAATAATGATGCTGTCATTATCAGCCCGGATCACTACCCCTGGCCAAATGCTGACATTCGCTTTGAGCGTCACTTGACCGATTAAAATCGCTCCCTCAAACACAAAGGCACTGGGATCAATGCTTGGTCTAAGATCGCCTAATTCATAGATGGCCATTTGCTCTCCTCAGTGAAATAGAATGGCTACACTCTAAAAATATAGCCGTCTTCGTCTTGGTAAGCGGCAATGCCGGTGCTATACCAGCCGTCTACTGTCTCAATTTCGTGAATTTGCGCTTGTTGCCAATAATGCGTGGCAAGACCGGGATCATCGTGGCCATGATAATCAATCGCAGCGACCGCTAATACTCCCTTGGTCCCGACGGCAACCCGCATCCCCTCATCATCAATGATACTGAAGCGACGACCGGGGTAGATATGGCCCATGCTGTTTTCACGATCAGGCCATTTTTCGGCACTGTCGCCTGCCAGATAAACAAAAGCCACATCCGAGTAGATACCATTTAGCGTGGCATTAAAACGCCGCTTAACCCACGCATTTAAGCTTGTGGTTTTTTCATGATCGGGAATGGCAATGCAGCGAATGGCTAAATCAAAGGCAGGCAAGGTCTCATCATAATCACGAATGCGCTCTAATTCCTCCGCTGTGGTGAGGATATTAGTCACTTGATAATGCTCTAGTAGGGTAAAGAGACGGGGTATGGTGCGACCGCTAGGGCAACCCACAATCGAATGGCCGAAGTATAAGGCGGGCAATAAGGCATTGATTAGGCCGAGGCCGCTATTCCAATCATAGGAGGACCAGAAAATATCATTTTCCTGAGGGAACCAGTTTTGTGAAGCAACAAAGCCGGGCAGCGCACCGATTAAGGCGCGATGACTTAAGATGGTGGCTTTGAGATTTGGATCAAAGGGAATCTCATGCTTGATCTTACGATCCAAAGGCTCCGGACTGGGTTCGGGTTGGGGATAGACCATCATGGCTGGGCTATCGGCAAGTGTATTAATCCGATTGAATTGGCTCGGCTGACGTGCTAATAAGGTCTCAAGCGAAATCAGACGATCGTCCTCGGTGTCGACGCCGATAATTTGCTTAACCAGGGTGTGATTATCCAAGGACGCCATAAAGGGTGCCAAGGTATGCTTATCGATAATGGCTACTTTAGCCTGACTATCGATGACACGAGGGGCGTATTGATAGCTACTCAAGCCAGCAGTTAGTGGTACCGCAATCGCTCCGACAGTGAAGGCAGCAAGCACCGCTACCGCACTATCAGCAGAATGCTGTAAGCTGATAATAATACGGTCTTGGGGCTGCACACCCATGCGCACTAAGCCATTGGCTAATTTATTGACACGCTCGGAAAGTTGACGATAGGAATACATCGTCAATTGACCCACTTGGTCTTCAAAGTAAATGGCAGCTTGATGACGCACTTCTTGGGGGTTAATAGCCCAACGGTGGCAACAGTAATCGGCAATATTGAATTGCTCAGGCACCAACCATCGGTACGACTGGTATAGGTCTTGATATTGATCAGTCATGGTATAAGAAGTGAAGTAAATGCGATAAAAAGCCTACGAAATACACAGATTTTTGCAATATTACTTCTAATTTTAACATTTTTAGAATTTTTAGCTAGTAGCTATTTTTTATTATTTATCAGCTCAGTGCCGACCAAGACGTCGTGTAACATTTGACGATCCCGGCGAAAGAGGGTCGGCACTAAGTTTAAAAAGGGGCAGAAAATAATAAATATGCTAATCGAATTCCAACCCACCGCCAGCGCGATCTGTTGCACTATAAAGGCCCCGCTTAAGGGTAACACCCACATGAGGACATAACGAGCAATGGCTTGAAGCCAAGTAAGGCGTGGCTGTCGTTTATTATGCAGTACAATCCCCCAAGCCTTCATTGCCACCGTTTGCCCACGTCTGAACCAAGAAAGTAAAAAGTATGCGCCGAGTAATAGAAAGAGGGCTAATTGTCGTTGCCACATTAAGCGTTCTGCTTCATGGCTTTGAGTCAGTGTATCGAAAATATAGGCGCCCACAAAAATTAAACCAAAGAGCAACATGCCTTCATACATCATGCTGGCAAAGAGCTTTAAACGTCGAGGATAACGATCGGTTGTTGCGGTCGTAACAGTTACATCAGCGTGTGGACTTAGCTTGTTTTCAGTCATAGGGCTATGCTTAATTTATTGATCGCGAAAACTCTCGCGCACCATCTCAAACACAAACATGCGAGTTTCTAAATTACCATTGTAGAGCGGGATACGGCGTTGCGCTTTGAGGCGTAACTTCTTAGGCAGCTCCAAATCACTGCTAATAATATTGACTCGCCAGCCGTCAAACTGTTGCTTTAAACGGCCAGAAAAAGGCAGCCAAATATCATCTTGACCACTTTCTAGACGCTCCCCATAGGGTGGGTTGGTGATAATTACGCCGCTTGGGCAAGGGGCCTCAATGGTTAATGCATTAGCGACTTGCAACTTAATGGTATTGGGGTTGAGATTCGCTCTTTCCATATTGGCACGTACTGCTTCAATCGCCTCAGGGGAAATGTCCGAGCCATACAATGGTGTATCCAGGCTCGGTTTAATCTGGCTAAAGGCCGCATCTCGTAATTCATGCCACAGCGGTCGGTTGTGATTGCGTAGGCGCATAAACTGAAACGGACGATGCAAACCAGGCGGTACGTTTTGTGCCCACCAAGCGGCCTCAATTAAGATGGTGCCACTACCGCAAAAGGGGTCTAGCAGTGCTTGTCCAGGTTCCCAACCAGAGAGTGCTAACATGCCGGCAGCGAGGTTTTCGCGTAGTGGTGCCGAGCCCTTATCGAGGCGCCAACCGCGCTTGAAGAGCGATTCACCGGAGGTGTCTAAATAGAGGGTGGCTTGATTGCGATAGAGAAATAGATGCACCTTGGCATCTGGTCTGACGGTATCAATGGAGGGGCGAGCGCCTTCTTTTTCACGAATGCGATCGACAATACCATCTTTTGCTTTTAGGTTGCAAAAGTGTAGGCTTTGCATCGGGCTCCGTATGGCTGAGGTATCCACTCTTAAGGTGTGTTCAGGGCCAAAGAAGTGCTCCCAAGGCGTGCGCAGTGCCAAGGCATAAATATCCTCTTCATGCTGGACTTCTGCTTGCGCTACTTGCAATAAAATGCGGGTGGCTAAACGACTGTATAAATTAGCCTTCATCATACCCAACCAATCGCATTGGAAATAAACGCCAGAGCGGCCTGCGCTAATCTCCTTAAAGCCTAAATGCTGTAGTTCCTTGCTTAATGCTTCTTCTAAACCCTGAGGGCAAGTCGCAAAGGCAGTGGCTACAAGCTCTGGTGACTCGGCTTGATAGTTAATGCCTTGTGGGGCTGGACGACCCGGTCTCGGGTCTAGGCGCGGCGTAGTGGGACGGCTCTCACTAAGCATACGACGCTGGTTACTGACGCCTCGGGCTTCACGGCGGCGCAGCGCTCCTTCATCATCGCTCTTACGTTGCGGGTTCCATGCGCTGGTGGGCACATCGGCTGGCTGACGTTGGGGGCGATGCGCTTCTTTGGCGGCTGCTTGTTTGGCTAGGCGTTGCTCCGTCATGCCATGTTTTGAAAGACGGTAGGCAAGATTTTTATCCGTTTTTAATTTTTCCGGACTGACCCCAGTGCGTGCGAGGGTGCGTGCAGAAATCTTGCCTTGACCCTGTTCGTACGCCGCCTGTTCTAAACGACGAGCGCGTGGTCCGGTACGCTGACGAGCCGCTTTACGAGCTGCGGTGGTACCCTTTTTAGCATCGGGGTTAAGTGATAGGGTGCTTCTTTTGGAAGAATCATGTGTTGACATAGGCTAATTTACCCGCCACTAAAAAGGTTTGAAAATAACTAAGTACACAATCGCCAGCATTAAAATCACAGGAATCTCATTGAACCAGCGATAAAAGCGATGCGTTTGTTGATTGCTTTGCGTCGCAAAGCGTTGATAAATCACATAGCAATAGTAATGGTAAACAAAAACAAAAAACACCAACAGTAATTTGAAATGCAACCAGCCATGCTTCATGCCGATAACACTAATGAGCAACACACCGAATATCAGATTGACCACAGCAATGATGCTCATAAAGCGTAACAGACGTTTTGCCATGCCCAAAAGCAGGGTGTAGCCCTCGGAGCCGGGTGTTTGGGTAGCCAAGTTGACATAGATGCGTGGCAGATAAAATAAGCCAGCAAACCATGAAGCAAAGAAAACGATGTGTAACACCTTATACCAGAGATAAGCCATGAGTCTTTCCTTAATAATTGAACATGAATTTGAGCTTAGCCACGCTGTTGACCATTGCCATTTAATACCCACTTGTAGGTAGTCAGCCCCTCTAGCCCGACGGGGCCACGTGCATGTAAGCGATTGGTGGAAATGCCGATTTCAGCGCCTAAACCGTATTCGAAACCATCCGCAAATACCGTCGGTAAATTGACGTAAACCGAGCTGGAACCAACGGCTAACTGGAAATGTTCGGCACGCTGCAGATTGTCAGTAATAATTGACTCGGTATGACCGGAACCGTATTGGCTGATATGCTCAATGGCTTCATCAATCGATTGAACGATGCGAATCGCAATAATTGGACCGAGGAACTCCGTGGCCCAATCTTCTTCAGTAGCATCCTTGATGGCTGCTTGCTCATTCGATTGCAAGCCCGCAGCTACCAAGATTGCTTTACTTTGTGGACAAACTCGCATCTCATCCCCATGCGCTTGAAACTTTCGAGCTAGTTCGGGCAAAATCGCTGCCGCAATACTTTCATCAATTAATAAGGTTTCTAAGGCGCCGCAGATACCATAGCGATGTGTTTTAGCATGAAAAGCCAAATCAATCGCCATCTGATGATTAGCATACTGATCCAAATACATATGGCAATTACCGTCCAGGTGCATAATCATCGGCACCTTGGCTTCTTCAGCCAAGCGCGCCAAGAGGGATTTACCGCCGCGTGGAATAATCACATCAACATATTCACTTAGACGAATTAATTCACCCACGGCAGCCCTATCGGTGGTTGCCACTACTTGCACCGCGTACTCCGGTAGATCATTGGCTTTAAGGCTTTGGGCAATTAACTTAGCAAAGGCCTGATTAGAGTAAAAGGCTTCACTACCGCCTCGTAAAATACAAGCATTGCCAGACTTTAGACAGAGTGCCGCCGCATCAACCGTGACATTAGGGCGCGATTCATAAATAATGCCGATGACGCCGATGGGCACACGCATTTGCGCTACCCGCATGCCGTTTGGACGTACCGTGGTGGCTGACAGTGAGCCTACTGGATTAGGCATAGCGGCGATTTGACGCAAACCCCTTTGCATAATATCAAGGTATTTTTCAGTTAGGGTTAAGCGATCTAATAAAGCAGCCTCGAGTTGATTGGCTTTGGCTTTGGCCACGTCCTTGGCATTTTCAGCTAATAAAAAGGCCTTATTATCATTAATCAAATCGGCTAAGCTTAGCAATGCTGCTGATTTTTTTTGATCACTGAGACGCATCAGACTGCGTGATGCTTCACGCGCTTGTTTTCCTAATTGGCGCAAATAGTCCTGTATGGACAAGTCGGAAGAGTGAGTAGACTGAGTGTTCATAAGGCGATTAAGTAGTTGAAATTTAAAATATAATGATAAAAATGGCTATACCGCTTGAGGATTAACGATTTTTAGAGCAAGCCGTAGCAGCTCTTGCCAGGGATCGTTTAAGCGCCCCTCCACCGGGATACCCTTTAAAATGCGATCCACATCATGGGCGTGTTGAATCAAGCCCATCAGCTGCATTAAGCTTAAACGTTCTAGAGCCCGTAAAATCAAGTTTGATTTGGGTGGGCGTAGATAGAGCGAGCGTAGTTGGCTTGACGGGTTTAAGCCCTTGGAACGAGCCACGGCTAAGTGATATAGATGACGAATATCTGTCATCATAAAACCCAGGATCAAAGGCAGGGCTTCACCTTCGGCCGCCAAGCCCTCAATAATCCGTCGGGTGCGAGTGGCATCCCCCTGCAGCATGGCACTACTGAGTGACATCACATCAAAACGTGCCACATCTTGAATCGATTGTTGAATCGCTTCAAAGCTAATGTCACCCTCGGGATACATCAGACCGAGTTTGATGATTTCCTGATGAGCGGCAAAGAGATTGCCCTCCACACGATCCACAATCCACGCTAGCGTTTCTCTGTCTACGCTTTGCTGTTGGCGCTTTAAACGTTCAGTAATCCAAGCCGGGAGTTGCTCTCGTTGGATAATCGGTAATTCATAAACCTCGGCTGCAGCGGAAAGGCTTTGCCACCATTTTGCCTTTGTCGTCTGAAAGTCTAATTTCGGTAAGCTGATAATGACCACCGTATCCACCAAGCGTCCTTGCCTGACTTCCTCGGCTAAACGTATTAAGGCCTGAGCGCCTTTGGTGCCGGGCTTACCGGTGGGGATGACGAGCTCCAGAATTTTACGTTCCGCAAATAGTGACAGGCTTTGGGTAAACTCCTCAATCACACCCCAATCGTCGGTGGCGCTAAGGCTAAGCGAACTACGTTCGCTGTAATCATGCTGTTGCGCCCAATGCCGGAGTGTATCGACGCTTTCAATTCTTAACAGCAGCTCATCACCGGCCACACAATAGAGCGGTGCCGGCGCTGCTTGTAGATTGATGGTAGCAGGATTAAACTTGGCCATTAATGCGTGTGTAATGCTTGATAACGCTGAATTACCTCATCTGAGGTAATTCGTTGCAAAATAGAATTAGCGATATTACGCTCCATATCGGCATAAAGTTGTTGCATCTCAGCCGCTTTGGCGTCGGCATTATCCTCATCATAGGGTAATAAACGCAGACTGGAGAGGGTGGTTGGCTCTAATAAGCTATTCCCAGCACTATCGACTAGGGTAAAGCTGATGTAGAGGCCTAATTCGTATTCCTCTACCTTACCGTCTACCGTCAGTGATACCTCTTTGCGAGTACGGCGATTATTAAGTTGTAATAATCGTACTTCGGACTCTTCGGCCGTGTCGACAATTCGGGTATGCGGTGAGTTGGCACGGATACCACGAATAATCTGGCTGCCAAAAGAGCTCTGGCTATTGATGTTGGTATATAAACTAGTAAAGGGCAGGGGCGTAGCGCCACGCAGCTTAAAGCCGCATGCTGCCAGACTCACCACCAACATCAGGAGTACTAAAAAAGCAGCCGCTTGCTTAACGGTGGGTGCTAAAGCTTGAGCTCTAGCAGCGCTCAATCGCTGATAACTCATGCTTATCCTACCACGTTCACTAATCGTCCCGGCACCACAATGACCCGCTTAATCGGACGCCCCTCAAGGAAGCGCTCAACCGCCTCATGTTCACGTGCTGTTTGTTCAATCAGCGCTTGATCGGCGTCATTAGGCACCATCATGGAACCGCGTAATTTACCATTAATCTGTAGCACTAACTCGATTTCATCAGCCACTAGTGCCGCTTCATCCACGACTGGCCATGGTGCATCCAGTAAATCACCATAAGTCTCGGCAAAACCCAGGGCGCGCCAGAGATGCCAAGTAATATGTGGCACCACCGGATAGAGCATACGTAAAAGAATTGATACCGATTCACGAATTGCGTGCTGCGCCAACTCACCTGCTGGCAATTGCGCCGCTTCTAATGCATTTAACAACTTCATATTCGCCGAGACGACAGTATTGTACTGAATTCGGCTATAGTCATAATCCGCTTGCTTTAAGAGTGAGTAAGTCTCAAGACGTAAGTCTTTGATGGCTTGCGCCAGCTCCTCTTGAGCCGCCCAGTCGATGTTATCTTGAGCCTGTCGAATCTCATCTTGGTGCTTGTAGCAATAATTCCAAAGGCGACGTAAAAAGCGGTTGGAGCCGTCCACGCCACTTCCAGACCACTCAAGTGTTTGCTCCGGTGGGCTCGCAAACATCACAAATAAACGTGCTGTGTCTGCCCCCATGGTATCAATTAAGTGTTGTGGATCAATACCATTGTTTTTGGATTTGGACATGGTGCCGATACCGTCGTAGCTGATCTCGGAGCCATCACTTTTTAATTTGGCACCAATGATATTACCCTTGGCATCTAAGATATTGTCCACCTCGGAAGGGGCAAAATACTCAATGCCACCAAGTGCATTGCGGCGTGAATATATATGGTTGAGTACCATTCCTTGGCACAACAATTTAACAAATGGTTCGTCATACGCTAAGAGACCCATGTCGCGCATCACTTTGGTCCAGAAGCGTGCATAAAGCAGGTGCATCACCGCATGCTCAATCCCGCCGATATACTGATCCATCGGCATCCAGTAATTATTGCGCTCATCTACCATGGCTTCGTGATTGGCAGCGGAGGCATAGCGCATAAAGTACCACGAAGAGTCCACAAAGGTGTCCATGGTGTCAGTTTCACGCTTGGCATCTGCGCCACAACAAGGGCACGTTACCTGCAGGAACTCCTCACATTTATTTAAGGGGTTACCACTACCATCGGGAATAAGATGCTCCGGTAATACCACTGGTAGATCCTTTTCAGGCACTGGTACTGGACCGCAACTAGGGCAGTGAATAATAGGAATAGGGGTGCCCCAATAACGTTGGCGGGAAATACCCCAATCACGAATGCGCCAAGTGACTTTTTTCTCACCTAATTGCTTGGCTACCATCAAGTCGGCGATTTTATCGACTGCTTCACTAATGCTGAGACCGTTGTATTCGCCGGAATTGATCAGCTTGGCCCCTTCTTTGTCCGCATACCAGTCCTGCCATTGTGTCGTCGAATAGGCGCGGCCCTCAATATCAATGACTTGCACAATCGGTAGTTGGTACTTCAGTGCAAAGGCAAAGTCACGCTCATCGTGCCCCGGTACGGCCATAACAGCGCCGTCACCATAGCTCATTAAGACATAGTTACCAACCCAGACCTCAATGTTGTCGCCGGTAATAGGGTGAGTGACATAGAGACCGGTAGGCACACCTTCTTTTTCTTTGGTCGCTAAATCTGCTTCGCTGGTGCCACCTTTAATTGCTTCTTTAATAAACGCGGCAACCTTGTCATCACGTCGCGCCGCTTCAACCGCCAATGGGTGCTCCGGTGCCACGGCGCAGAAAGTCACCCCCATAATGGTATCAATACGCGTCGTAAAGACGTATAGACGGCCGTCTTGAATCAACTGATTAGCGCCATCACGAATGTCATGAGTAAAGGCAAAACGCACGCCCTCACTGCGACCAATCCAGTTTTCCTGCATCAAACGGACCCGCTCAGGCCAGCCGTCTAAGTGGTTTTTGGTGTAATCCAGTAGCTCCTCGGCGTAATCAGTGATTTTTAAGTAATAGCCGGGAATCTCACGCTTTTCAACTAAGGCTCCAGAGCGCCAACCGCGACCATCAACCACCTGCTCATTCGCTAAGACGGTTTGATCGACAGGATCCCAGTTAACCACTTGGGTTTTACGGTAGGCAATGCCTTTTTCCAACATTTTAAGAAAAAGCCATTGGTTCCAGCGATAGTATTCTGGATCGCAAGCACACATTTCACGAGACCAGTCAATGGCTAAGCCCATGGACTGCATCTGCTTTTTCATATAGGCAATATTATCGTAAGTCCATGTTGCAGGCGGTACCTTGGATTTGATGGCGGCATTTTCCGCAGGCATACCAAAAGCGTCCCAGCCCATCGGCATCAAGACGTTATAGCCGCGCATTCTGAGTTGGCGTGCCATGACGTCATTGATGGTGTAGTTCCTAACATGACCCATGTGGAGCTTACCACTAGGATAGGGCAACATGGAGCAAGCATAGAATTTAGGTTTTTCTTCGCCGGCGGCGTTTTTGGTGCCCTCTACCACACGGTAGACATCGTGTTCTTGCCAAATGGTCTGTGCTTCTTTTTCAACAGCAGAAGCATGGTAATGTTCTTGCATAGATAGACTTCTAGAGAGAATAGTGATCAAAGTTAGCGTTTCTTAGCTGAAAAAAGCAGTTATAATTGAGGCTGCTTTTCCTGCTAGCGCTGATTGCATGCTTAATCAGCCTAAGTAAATACTTCATTATACCCTTGATTGGCTTTTTTACGGTTCTTTATCCGGGGTGTGAATAATCAATAATACTGGCTATGACTCTTCAACGTTCCACGCATTTTTATCGCTTTACCCTCTGTGCTCTGATGGCTTTGGCGCTGACTGCTTGCAAGACCAAGCCCATGTATACCGAGGGTGATGTGCATTTTGAGCTTACTTGCGTTGAGGCTGATGCGACGGTGTGCGAGCAGGGTTTACGTGAGGCCTGTGCCAAGTATGAGGGGGAGGTGGTCGCTGTTGAGGTGCGGCGTGAACGCTATGTTAGCGAAGCCTTGAAAGCTGCGCTACGCAGCCAGGGGATACAGGCTCAATCGGTGCATTTGATTTGTCGTCCACCGGTACAAGAGCAGGAGGATATTGCGCGCCAGGGTAGCACGCATCCTGATAATTCAGCTGCCGCCCAGCGTGATAATCTGAGCGGTCCGCTGAATCTGGATCCGAATGCTAAGAATGATCCTGACGAGGCGCCATAGCAAGCACCTGGTGAATGGGTCTTAGCGTAAGCCAAAGCAGACCGTACTTTGGCAGTATGTCTCGTACCTGTCTTCTATATAGGCGACAATTTTCTCCGGCTCATCTTCAATAATAAATAAATCTAAATCAGGCGCAGAGATGTAACCATTAGCCAGTAGTTGCTGTTTAATCCAATCCACAAGGCCGCACCAGAACTCACTGCCTACAAAAACGATGGGCGCACGATGCGCTTTGCCTGTTTGTATCAGGGTTAAGGTCTCAAATACCTCATCCATGGTACCAAAGCCACCCGGCATCATAATATAGGCTGCGCTATTCATAAAGAAGGTGGTTTTGCGGGAAACAAAGTATTTAAAATAAAGACTTTCGGACTGGTAAGCGTTATCATGCTGCTCATGCGGCAGTTTGATATTGAGACCGATGCTGTGGCCACCCGCTTCAAAACAGCCCTTATTGGCCGCTTCCATCACCCCCGGGCCACCACCAGAAATGATGCTGAAGCCCGCTTGAGCGAGCAATTTACTGATCTCAATGGTTTTGTTATAGTACAAAGAGTCTTTTGCTGTGCGTGCACTGCCGAAAATACTCACGGCCTTATTGATATGCAGTAGGTGTTGTGCTGCGGTCGCCAGCTCCTGAGAAATTTCAGCTACCTGATCATTGACCGTATCAGCTTTTGAAGCTTCGACTTGCTTCATTTCCGTGCGACTGACTTGTTTAGCGTTTTCAGCCTTATCTTCTACTGTAAGATCGGAGTCTACAGTTAAATTTTCTTTATTGATGGACATGAAAAAAACCTTATTACTTGTTGATGGCTCAAGCTATTTATATCGCGCATTTTTTGCGATGCCGAACCTACGGAATGCCCTGGGTGAGCCCACCGGGGCAATCTACGGCGTCATGAATATGATGCGCAAGATAAATCAAGATTATAATCCTGATTATATGGCTTGCGTCTTCGATGCTAAGGGTAAAACCTTTAGAGACGATATCTATAAAGAGTATAAAGGTAATCGGCCACCCATGCCCGATGATTTACGTTCTCAGATAAAACCGATTCACGACGCCATCCGTGCCATGGGTTGGACGGTGATTGCGCTCGAGGGGGTTGAGGCCGACGATGTGATTGCTACCCTGGCCAAAAAAGCCACGGATAACGGCATTGAATCGATTATCTCCACCAGTGATAAGGACATGGCGCAACTAGTGAATGAGCACGTCACCTTAATTGATACCATGAGTAATCAGGTGATGGATATTGAGGGAGTCAAGGCGCGTTATGGTGTCAAGCCGGAGCAGATCATCGACTATTTAATGTTGATGGGGGACACCTCAGATAATATCCCTGGGGTACCTAAGGTAGGTCCTAAAACCGCTGTTAAATGGCTTGAGGAATACGGTACCTTGGATAGTATCATCGCACATGCCGATAACATCAAGGGGGTGGTAGGCCAAAATTTGCGTGAGTTTATTCCCACCTTTGAAATGACGCGCCGCTTGGTCACGATTAAAGATGATTGCGATTTACCGGAGGCCATTGATACGCCGGACGATCTCCGTCCCTTGGCGCAGGACAAAGCCACTTTAATTGATATTTTTCAAAAATACGGTTTCCGCACCTGGTTACGTGAATTAACTGGTGATCCAGAAGCGATTCCGGCGCAGGATGCGAGGGTTGAGGCTGATGTGGTGCCTGCAGCACCAGCAGTGATTGACTATCAAACCGTCACCACTGAAGCACAACTAAAGGATTTGCTTGCTGTGCTTCAGCAGGCTGAGATAGTGGCTTTGGACACGGAAACCGATGGTCTTTACTCAATGGCTGCCCGCTTGGTTGGCTTATCCATGTCAGTTAAGCCGGGTCAGGCCTGGTATATTCCGGTCGGGCATCAAAGCTCGGTGTTGGACGAGCAACAGCAGCAACTGAGTAAAGCACGGGTGTTAGAGCAGCTGCGCCCTTGGCTAGAAAGTGAGCAAGCTAAAAAGGTGTTGCAAAATGCCAAATTTGACACCCATGTGTTAGCAAATGAGGGTGTACGATTAGGCGGTATTCAGCATGACACCATGCTGATGGGCTATGTGCTGGATTCCTCGAAGCGAGTCGGCATGGAGGAGCTGATGCAGCGTTACTTAGGGCGCAGTGGCATCAGCTATGAGCAGATTTGTGGCAAGGGCGCCTCAGCCATTAGCTTTGATCAGGTAGCGATCGAAAAGGCCGCCGAATACGCCTGTGAAGATGCAGATGTAACCTTACAGTTAATGCAGGTGATGCTGCCCTTAATTGAGGCGGAGCCAGGTTTTAAGCGTATTTATGAGCTGGAAATGCAGGTTTCCCCGGTGTTGACCACGATTGAGCGTAATGGGGTTAGGGTTGATGAAAAATCCTTAAATGAACAAAGCCGTGCCTTTGCTGAGCGTCTTGATGAATTGGAACAAGAAGCGCATGCGATGGTGGGGGAAGCCTTTAATCTGAATTCACCACGGCAACTGGGCGAGATTTTCTTCGAGAAAATGGCTTTGCCAGTCATTAAAAAAACCCCCAAGGGTGCTCCCTCAACCGATGAGGAAACGCTTAACCGCTTAGCCGAGGACTATCCTCTCCCTAAACTTATTCTTGAATATCGTAGCCTTGCTAAATTGAAGTCTACTTATACTGATAAGCTACCCGCCATGATTTGGCCGGCGACCGGACGAGTGCATACGAGTTATTCCCAAGCTTCCGTGGTAACGGGACGTCTCTCCTCATCGGATCCAAATCTGCAAAATATTCCGGTGCGTAGCGAGGAAGGACGTCGTATTCGCAGGGCTTTTATTGCAGAACCGGGCAAGGTGATAATGGCAGCGGATTATTCACAAATCGAATTGCGCGTGATGGCACATATTTCTGGCGACGAGGGCTTACGCAAAGCCTTTGCGGAGGGTCAAGATATTCACCGCAGTACGGCAGCGGAGATTTTCTCGCTAGCTAGTATCGATGAGGTGACTGCCGATCAGCGTCGCTCAGCTAAAGCAATTAACTTTGGGCTGATATATGGTATGGGCGTATTTGGTTTGGCTAAAACGTTGGATATTAGCCGAGATGCAGCGAAGCTTTATATTGATCGTTATTTTGCGCGCTATCCAGGCGTTGCTGATTATATGGAGCGCATTAAACAAGAAGCGTTGGAGCAGGGCTATGTAGAAACCGTTTTTGGTCGACGTCTCTGGTTTAAAGAAATTCAGGGCGCCAAGGGACCGCGTCGAGCCAATGCTGAGCGTCAAGCCATTAATGCGCCAATGCAGGGCACGGCGGCCGATTTAATTAAAATGGCAATGGTTGCCGTACAAAAATTTATTGATGAGAAAAAGCTTAAGAGCTTAATGATCATGCAGGTGCATGATGAACTTGTCTTGGAAGTACCCGAAGCTGAAAAAGACTTAATGCGTCAAGCCTTGCCCGAATTAATGAGTGGTGTGGCTGAACTCAGCGTACCTTTGATCGCTGAAGTGGCGGTGGGTGAAAATTGGCGTGATGCCGAGTAAATGGCAGGCAGTTGATGGTATTGCTGTGCGATTGAGTTAGGGTTCAGTAAGCGCCGTTGCGGCTTTTAGTAGATTAAAAAGCACCGTCTTAATCTGATTTGAGACGGTGCTTGCACTGATTAGTTACTTAAGGCTTGGATACGCACGGCTAGTGGCGGGTGCGTGGCAAATAAATTTGCCATTTTGGCATGATTGGAAATGCCTAAGGCCTGAATGTTTTTGGGTAATTCACCTTCTTGCATTTGCTGCAAGCGCTGTAAGGCCTTGATCATGGAACGTGGTGTGCCCATCAATTGAGCTGCCCCCGCATCTGCTCTGAATTCACGTTGGCGTGAGAACCAGGCCACGATAATTGAGGCCAATAGACCAAACACAAGCTCTAAAACAATCACGGTAATAAAATAACCGGGACCTGTGCCTTCACGGTCATTCTTAAAGACTGCACGGTCGATAAAGAAGCCCACCACTCGCGCTAAGAAGATGACGAAGGTATTTACCACCCCTTGAATCAGGGTCATGGTCACCATATCGCCATTTGCCACGTGCGCAATCTCATGGCCTAGTACGGCGGCGACCTCTTCCTCATCCATGCTTTGTAATAAACCAGTGGACACGGCAACCAGGGCATCGTTTTTAAAAGCACCGGTGGCAAAAGCATTGGGTGCGCCCTCATAAATCGCCACTTCTGGCATACCGATACCAGCACGTTGGGCGAATTGTGCTACGGTTTCCACCAACCAGGCCTCTTGGCGATTCGCTGGCTGTTGTGGATTAATGACCCGTGCCCGCGTGCTCATTTTAGCCATGGGCTTACTCAGCAGTAGAGAAATAATCGAGCCAGTAAAACCGACAATCAAGGCAAATATGAGTAGGGCAGTGTAATCAATCCCCTGCTCAGACATCCAACGGTTTAAACCGAAGAGGCTAGTCGTAATTGACAGCACTAAAATAATTGCCAAGTTTGTTGCAAGAAATAAAACGATTCGCATCATAGGATTTTCACTTTTAATAGGTAGGAAAAGGGATAAAATTAATAGTAAATTTTAGGTGCATACGCTTCACAATGGCAAGCACCAAATGTTATCTAAATGTCAGCTTTTAGCTATTGCTAAGGATTTTCTATGCATTCCTTTTGGATGTTATTAGCCTCGTTGATGTTTGCTTGTATGGGGGCGGCGGTTAAGTTTCTCGGTGGTTTGCAGGTGCCCTTAGCGCTGACAATTGTGGCCCGCGGTCTGCCCTCCGTGGTGTTGATATTTGTATGGGCAGTCGTTACCAAGCATTCGCTAAAGCCGCTTAGCTATAGATTACACTTTTTGCGTAATCTATTTGGTGTGACGGCCTTAAGCTTGGTGTTTTACTGCTATACGGTGCTACCACTAGCAACCGCAACCACCTTAAACTACTCTTCTTCTATATTTATAGGCTTATGGGTCTTTATCAAGGGGGTCGAGGGAAAAAGGGATTGGTTTCGCTTGTTTACCTGTCTGTTGGGCTTTGCCGGTGTGCTTTTGGTATTGAGACCGAGTTTTTCTGAGGACCAGTTAATTGCGATTGTGATGGGCTTAGGCTCAGCGGTATGTGCAGCGGTGGCAATGATGCAACTGCGTTCATTAGGGCAATTGGGTGAATCGACTTGGTTGACCGTCTTTTATTTTGCGGTGGTGGTGACTACCGTTGGTTTAGTCTCGCTTGATCGTAATGATCTGCAAGGGCTCTCAGCACAGGCATGGGCCGCTTTGCTGGTGGTCGGATTAAGCGGCTTGGTGGGGCAGCTTTGTATTACTAAGGCTTACGGTTCAGGTTCACCGATTTTATCAGCGGTGCTGCAGTATATGACCATTGTTTTTGCTGTCTTTTTAGGGGTGCTGTTTTGGGAGGATGTACCGGACCTGTGGGTTTGGCTCGGTATTTTAGGTGTGATTGGCGCCGGTGCTTTGTCCGCTTGGGCTACCATGCTTAACGTTCGTAAAGCGAGTGCCTCGCAAGCATTGAGAGAGTAATTCTTAAGGAGACGCATCGTTTTAGCGTGTTTTGGAATAATCTTGTCTATACTAAAGCAATAATGATAAGAGCAATCCATTTTTAAAGGAGACCACCATGAACCCCTTGATTTCAGCCGCTGATTTAAAGATCTTGTTAGACAGCAAAAGTGCCGCCAGCAAAGTGCATCTGATTGATGTACGCCACAGTTTACAAGACCCGCAGTGGGGACGTCGAGCCTATGTAGAAGGGCATTTACCGGGCGCCGTGTTTTTTGATGTGGATAGGGATTTATCCGCAAGCCCTAATGGCACCAATGGTCGTCATCCCTTGCCCGAGCGCGCCGAGTTTGCGGCCTTATTAGCAAGTCGAGGTATGCAATCCAGTGATCACTATGTTGTTTATGATGGCAGTAATGGTATTTTTGCTGCGCGTCTGTGGTGGATGTTGCGTTGGGTTGGTTGTGCTCATGTGCAGGTGTTAAATGGCGATATGGCTGCTTGGCAGGCGGTCGGCGGGCAGTTGGAGCAGGGCGCAGTGGCGTATGCGGCGGCCGTTGAATGGCAAGACGCACCGCGTTTGGTCGGTGGTCGGGTCAATGCGGATGAGGTGGAGGTTAATATTCGCCTCAAGGACTTTTTAGTGGTAGATGCGCGTGCAGCAGCACGCTTTAGCGGCGAAGATGGGCAGATGGATGCCGTGGCAGGGCATATCCCCGGTGCAGTGAATCGGCCTTTTAGCGAGAATTTGGAGGCAAACGGTCAGTTTAAGTCAGCTGAGGTGTTGCGCCAGGAGTTTAGTCAGTTATTGGGTGTCCGTCCGCCCAGTGAGGTAGTGGCTCAATGTGGCTCTGGTATCAGTGCTTGTCATAATTTACTGGCAATGGAGGTAGCGGGTCTCAAGGGGGCTAAGCTATATCCTGGTTCTTGGAGTGAGTGGATTAGCGATCCGAAGCGGCCGGTAGCAACCGGTCATTAGCATAGCAGTCACTAGCATAACTAAGCCCATGCGGATAAATTGCATGGGCTTAGCAGTGACTTATTTTATCTGCATCATGCCTTTATACCACTGATGGAAGTGGAGCATACCATCTTCCATCGGTGATTGATAGGGACCTGATTCCTGCACCCCGCGCTCCATCAGCGCTAGACGACCGGCATCCATGCGCTCAGCGATCTCATCATCTTCAATGGCGGTTTCCATATAAGCGGCTTTTTGTGCTTCAATAAAATCGCGTTCGAAGGCACGGATTTCTTCAGGATAGTAAAACTCCACCAGATTAAGCGTTTTTTGTGGACTCACCGGGTAGAGTGTTGACAGTACTAAAACGTGTGGATATAACTCAATCATTTGCGTGGGGAAGTAGGTGACCCAAATCGCACCGAAATCGGGGGCGGTGCCACCACGGAACGCTAATAACTCATCATGCCAACGCTGGTAAGCGGCCGAACCTGGATTAGCTAGGGCTTGGTGTACCCCGACTCGTTGCGAGCTGAAAAACTCACCATAGTCCCAACGCAAGTCGGAACAGGTGACAAACTGACCTAAACCAGGATGAAAGGGCTCCACATGGTAATCTTCTAGATACACCTCAATGAAGGTTTTCCAGTTGTAGTTACATTCGTGGACTTCCATATGGTCGAATTGATAGTCGGAGAAGTCAAACTCCTCTAGGCTAAGTAGTGCCGCCATATCGGCGCCGGGGTCACGCGGTCCCTCATAAAGCATGCCATTGACATTTTTAAATTCAAAGCGACTTAAGTTTTTACAGCTGGGTTGCTCATTAAAGTGTGGTGCGCCCAGTAACTGGCCCGATTTGTCGTAGGTCCAGCGGTGTAGTGGACAGACAATATTGCCGCCAGTTGCTTTCAAATTACCGCGATTGTTGGTGGGATCCGTGACATTACCCGCCTGACCACCTAGCATAATGGCTTGTCGATGACGACAGACATTCGATAATAACTCTAGACGGTCGCCATTACGCAGTAGGATGCGTCCAGCATTATCTTGAGCTAAAGCGAACCAGTCACCATTTTCGGGCACATAGGATTCGTTAGCAATATAAATGGCACTATTTTTAAAGATAAGCTCTTGCTCCTTGGCAAACACCTCATCATCAAAATAGTAATTAACAGGAATATCGGCTTCGGCAATGAGCTGTTGAGAAGCTTGTTGGATTTTATCGTTCATCAGAACCCCCCGAATGATAAGAAGAAAATTAAGAAGACCGACTCACCAAGGGTCATGAGTCGATAAATTGCTGTGTTTGAAAAGCAAAAATAAGACCAAAAATTATAAGGTTTTTTAATCATCTAAGCCATTGTTCATTGCTAATTTTGAAAATTAGCGACAAAAAGCACGGATTTTCGTACAATGTTGGATTAGTGAAATTTTAGGAGGCTGAGGTGTCTGAGGACAAATCAGTTTTGCACGTTGAGCAGCAGCAATTGCCCGAGCAATTTGAAGTGGCGATGAAGGAATTACAGGCCATTGTTCAATCGATGGAGAATCAAGTCTTGTCGCTAGATGAGGCGCTCAAAGCCTATGAGCGCGGTATGTTACTAAGTCGTATTTGTCAGCAGAAGCTGGATGATGCACAGCTGCAGGTTCAGGTATTGCAGGACAATCAGCTGAGACCTTTAGCACAAGCTGAGCAAGACGGTGAGGATGAGTAAATGAGTCAGGAGTTATCCTTTGACCATTGGTTAAGTGCGTATGTAGTACCGACGATGGAGTCCTCCTTGGAGCAGGCTTTGACGGTAGTGGATGAGAGTCCTTATCTGGCCGGCTTGCACGAGGCGATGCGTTACGCTGCGCTTGCCGGCGGTAAGCGTATTCGTGCGGCTTTAGTGTTGGCGGCCGGTGAGGTAGCGCATCCTAGTGAGCAGGTTGAGCAGTCGAAAAAGGCCTTAATCGCAGCGGCTACAGCGGTAGAGTTAATTCATGCCTATTCGCTAGTGCATGATGATATGCCCTGTATGGATGATGATGAGTTACGCCGCGGTAAGCCAACCGTCCACGTTAAATACGGTGAGGCGAATGCCTTATTAGTGGGTGATGCGCTACAAAGTCTTGCTTTTGAAATTATCGCCACCATGCCAGTGGCGCCAGCCCTAGTGATTAAGGCGATGCAGCAGTTAGCCATCGCTTCCGGTAGTCGCGGTATGGTGGGTGGTCAGTATATGGATCTGGCTTCCGTCGATCAGCAAATTAGCAAAGCCCGCCTTAAATTGATGCATCAGCTTAAGACTGGTGCCTTGATTCAAGCAAGTGTGCTCTTGGGTTCAATTACCGTAGCGACCAATTACGAGGATCATTCTGCGCTTAAAAGCTATGCCGAGAAGTTGGGTTTAGCGTATCAGGTGGTGGATGATATTTTAGATGCGACGGCTGACACCAGTGTATTGGGTAAGACAGCTGGCAAGGATGAGCAGGATAATAAGCCCACCTATGTCAGCATGCTAGGTTTGTCAGAGGCCAAGGACTATGCCGCAGCCCTACATCATGAAGCGTTGGAGGCGATCCGTCCATTGGGATCACGTGCTGAGCGATTAAGAGCTTTAGCGGATTTGATTATTCACCGTCAAAGCTAGGGATTGTTATGAATAAGTTCTTAAGCAAAATTGAGTCCCCGGATGATTTAAGAAGGCTTAATCGCTGTCAATTACCCGAGCTGGCGCAGGAGTTGCGTCAGTATATCTTAGAGTCGGTCGCGAATACCGGCGGTCATCTTTCATCCAATTTAGGCACGGTGGAGTTGACCATTGCCTTACACTATCTTTTTAACACGCCCGACGATCGTTTGATTTGGGATGTAGGTCATCAGGCTTATGCGCATAAGGTCTTAACCGGGCGTCGTGATGAATTGCCTTTTATTCGACAGCAACATCACATTTCTGGTTTTCCTAAGCGTTCTGAATCAGTCTATGATGCCTTTGGTACGGCACATTCCTCGACCTCAATTTCGGCGGCCCTTGGCATGGCAGTGGCAGCGCGTAATCAGGGTCTGACTAAGCGACAGCATATAGCAGTGATTGGTGATGGTGCAATGACCGCTGGCATGGTGTTTGAAGCCATGAATAATGCCGGTGATACGCGTGACATTAATTTGCTGGTGGTGCTAAATGATAACGATATGTCCATTTCGCCACCGGTGGGTGCGCTAAATAAGTATTTCAGTCGTTTGATTTCTAGTGGCTTGCCATTTTATAAAGAGGCAAGTGATATGAGCAAAGTGGTGCTTAAGCAGTTGCCTGAGCCGATGGCGGAGTTTGCTCGTCGCTTTAAGGGGCATGTCAAGGATCAGGCCAAAAGCTTCATGGGGGCCAATACCTTATTCGAGGAATTCGGTTTTAATTATATCGGCCCCATCGATGGACATGATCTAGGGGCTTTATTGCCAGTACTGGATAATGTCAGACGTTTAGGCGGCTTGCAGTTTGTGCATGTGATTACCAAAAAAGGGCAGGGTTACGGACTAGCAGAGCAGGATCCTGTGCTTTATCACGGTCCTGGTAAGTTTAATCCCTCCGAGGGGATTAAGGCCTCAACTGCCCCTAGTAAACAGACCTTTACCCAGGTCTTTGGTCAGTGGCTGTGTGATATGGCGGCGAGCGACCAGAGGCTGATCGGCATTACGCCAGCGATGCGGGAGGGCAGTGGTTTAGTCGAATTCGAAAAGCGTTTCCCCGAGCGTTATTTTGATGTGGGCATTGCAGAGCAGCACGCCGTCACTTTTGCCGCTGGTTTAGCCTGTGAGGGCTTAAAGCCAGTGGTGGCGATTTATTCTACCTTTTTACAAAGAGCCTATGACCAGTTAATTCATGATGTGGCTTTGCAAAATCTGGACGTCACCTTTGCTTTAGATCGTGCTGGTATCGTCGGTGCCGATGGTGCTACGCATGCGGGAAATTATGATATTGCTTACTTGCGTTGTATTCCTAATATGGTGATTGCGACGCCTTCAGATGAGGCAGAGTGCCGACTTTTATTAAGTAGCTGTTATCAATACGATGGGCCGGCCTCTGTGCGTTATCCGCGGGGAGCAGGGATTGGTGCGGAGACGACGAGTGAGTTGCAGTGCGTCGCACTTGCTAAGGCGGTGACGCGACGCCAAGGGTCAAGGATTGCGCTGCTCGCCTTTGGTCCGTTATTGCATGAGGCGCAGCAAGTTGCTGCCAAGCATGACCTTAGCTTGATTGATATGCGCTTTGTTAAGCCACTGGATGAGGAGTTACTGCTTGCCTTAGCGGAGTCGCATCAAGCCTTTGTCACACTAGAAGAAGGGGCTTTGATGGGGGGTGCTGGCAGCGCGGTGATAGAATTCCTTAATCAGCATGATATAAATTTACCGGTCTTGCAATTAGGCTATCCGGACCTATTTATCGATCATGGTGAGCAAAACGCCTTGCGTGCGGACTTGCAGTTAGATGCCAAGGGCATTGAACAGTCGGTAGAACAGCGCTTTGCTGAGCTTTTAAAGCCTTAGTGTCAGCACATAGCTGCTTAGCTTTTATTTGTAGGAATTAAATGAAATTAACTGAATCAACAGCTGCTGTGATGCCTGATGTGCAGGGCAGCACGGATTTGCGACGTATCCAGATTGATCGTGTGGGTGTGCGCAAAGTAAAGCATCCATTGACAATAAAAAATGGCCAAGGGGATGTTTTGGCTACGGTGGGTATGTGGGAAACAACGGTGTTATTGCCTGCTACTGAAAAAGGCACTCATATGTCGCGTTTTATGGACTTGATTGATGAGTACCACGCTCAGGGCATGGATGCGACATTGTTTAAGCAAATGGCGACTGCAATGCTACCCCTCTTAAATGCCGAGGAGGGTGAAATTCGCGTGACTTTCCCTTACTTTATTACTAAAAAAGCACCAGTTAGTGGTGTGGCTAGCATGATGGATTATGAGGTCACGTGGACAGCTATCGCTACCACTGACGGCGTGCGCTTGATTACCGAGGTGGTGGTGCCAGTCATGAGCCTGTGTCCTTGTTCTAAAGCGATTTCCGAGTATGGAGCGCATAATCAGCGTTCCCATGTGACGGTCCGCTTAGAAGCAGGCAGTGACTATGTATTAGATGACTTAATTCGCGCCATCGAAGAGCAGGGTTCGAGTCAGTTGTGGGCGTTACTAAAGCGTCCGGATGAAAAGTATGTGACGGAGTATTCTTACGATAATCCGAAATTCGTTGAGGATCTGATCCGTGATGTGGCACTTCGTCTACACCAATGGCCCGGCATGATCGCTTATCGTGTTGAGGTGGAAAATTTCGAATCCATTCATAATCATTCGGCCTATGCCATGCTTGAGGGCAGGGCTGAATAATGTCACTAAGGCTGTTGGCGGTGCTTAAGCATCGCTCAGTCGCTGAAAAAATTACACAAAAGCCACAGATATCAAGCGGTTATCTCATAAGGGCTTGATATATAGCGCTTAAATCTATATAATTATCGATTTCTTGCTCGATCTTTTAGTGAAGTGGTCACTAAGTTTTAAGATTAAAACCACCTCATCAGAGACGGGCTTTTTATGTAAAGCTTTTTGCATATAGGGGCTTTACTAAATATCCATAGGAGTTAATATGCGTCACTATGAAGTAGTGTTTATCGTGCACCCTGATCAGAGCGAGCAGGTGCCGGCCATGGTTGAGCGTTATCAAGCCATGATTACTGAAAAGGGTGGTAAAATCCACCGTCTAGAGGACTGGGGTCGTCGTCAATTAGCTTACCCTATTCAGAAGTTAGTTAAAGCACACTATATTTGCATGAATATTGAGTGCGGTTTAGACGTGTTAGATGAGTTAGAGCATTCTTTCCGCTATAACGATGCGATTCTACGTAACCTCATCATCAAAACTGACAAGGCCATTACTGAGCCATCGATCATGATGAAGTCAGTTGAGCGTGATGAAGCTCGCAAATCCGCTGCTGCAGACGACAGCGCTGCTGCAGATGATGATGTTGAGCTCGAAGAAGTCGACGAAGACGAAGAGGAAGAAGCAGAGGAGTAAGCTTCTTTGTTTGTCGGTTTGCTATTAGCTACAAGCCGCTAGCATGAATAGGGTTCAATTACGGCTTCTCCTGAGCGAGGTTCAACCATTGCGCTATACGCCAGCCGGTCTCAGTGTGTTAGATTTAGTATTGAGACACCAATCCGAAGTGATAGAGGCAGCGCATCCAAGGCAGTTAGACTTTGAATTGGAAGCCAGAGCAATTGGCGAAGTCGCCGAGGCTTTAAGTAGACTTGAATTGGGTGGTTTTATAGAAGTTGAGGGCTTTTTAAATAGTACTCGCAAAGACTCCCGCAGATTAATACTGCATATTCAACGCTTTACAGTCGTAGCAAGCAATTCGATTATCGTATAGTTTTAAAGAATATCGGGATTAGTATCCCAACCATATTTATAGGTAATTAGCATGGCACAAGCAAGAAGAGGAAGAGACAGAAAAAGTCGTTTTCCACAGCAAAATCCATTATTTAAACGTCGTAGATTCTGCCGCTTTACAGCAGCAGGTGTAGAACAAATCGATTACAAAGATATCGATACCTTACGCGATTTCATTACTGAAACCGGCAAGGTGATTCCAGCACGTTTAACCGGTACGAAGGCACACTACCAGCGTCAGTTAGATACAGCGATCAAGCGTGCGCGCTTCTTAGCGTTGTTACCATTTACTGACAGTCATAAATAATCAGGGGTGGCAAGATGCAAGTTATTTTATTAGAAACCATCGGTAAGGTTGGTCAATTAGGTGATGTGGTTCGCGTGCGCAATGGTTATGCGCGTAACTACTTAATCCCTCAAGGTAAAGCGCAGCGTGCTACTGATGCTGCTATCAAGGAGTTCGAAGCACGTCGTGCCGAACTTGAAAAGGCTCAGGCCGATCGCGTGGCGGCTGCTGAAGCATTGGCTAATAAACTAGCTGATTACAAATTAGACGTTACTCAAAAAGCGGGTGTTGACGGTCGTTTATTCGGTTCTGTGACCAATATCGATATCGCTCGTTTACTTGAACAAGCTGGTTTTGAGGTGGAAAGAAGTCAAGTACGTATGCCGGACGGTGCGTTAAAAGCAGTAGGTGAGTACCCTGTAACTATCCATTTATATGCAGACATCGCTGCTAACATCACAGTTAACGTGATTGGTGAGATGGCCTAGTTACAATCTCAGTTGAGATTACACTAATCTGTATAAAAATAGCAGTAGCGATATAATCGTTACTGCTATTTTGGTTTTTAATCATCGAGTTTTTTAACGCCTATGTCCAAGCATATTGAGCATCCCTTTATAGACGATTCCGAGCATCCTGTTGAAGCGCAGGGAGTTGATTTGCCTGAGGATATTTTTGCCGAACCCTTTTATGAGGATGCAACGGCAATGTCCATGGTCGAGGTGCAGCACGATGTGATGCCGGCAACGGAGCCGATTGATAGTGCGATGATGAGTATGCCGAGCCAGCCTGATCATGAATTGGATAATTTGCGCTTACCACCGCATTCGATTGAAGCAGAACAATCGGTTTTAGGCGGTTTATTACTTAATAACTTGGCTAATGAGCAGGTTGGTGATGTACTGGGTGAGGATGATTTTTATCGACACCATCATCGCATTATTTGGCGTCATATCCAAAACCTAATCAGTATGGATCGACCGGCCGATGTCTTGACCGTTTACGATGCCTTAAAGCTCGAAGGTACGGATAAGGAAGTCGGTGGTTTAGTGTATTTAAATGCCTTAGCGCAAAATACCCCATCGGTTTCGAATATTCGCACCTATGCAGAAATTGTTCGTGAGCGTTCGATTCTGCGGCGTTTATTAAGTGCCTCGGATGAGATTGGGACCGCCGCCTTAAATCCTCAGGGTCGCTCAGCGCGTGAGATTCTCGATGAGTCGGAGGCCAAAATCTACCGTATTTCCGAGGATAGCAATAAAAAGAGCGCTGAGTTCGTGGCCATCAGCGATGCGATGCTGGAGGTCATTAATAATTTGACCGAGTTATCACAGCGCGGTAGTGACTCGGAGGTGACTGGTACACCTACCGGTTTTATCGATTTAGACGCTAAAACAGCCGGGCTGCATGGTGGCGACTTAACTATTGTGGCGGGGCGTCCTGCTATGGGTAAGACCTCTTTTTCTATGAATATTGTGGAGCATGTGGCCTTGGTTGAAAAAAAACCGGTGCTGGTCTTCTCCATGGAGATGGGGGCGGCTCAGTTAGCGCATCGGATGTTGGGTTCGGTAGGCAAAATTGACCAACAACGAATGCGTAAGGGGACCTTGAATAATGAGGATTGGGTCAAGGTAACCCGTGCCGTGGATCGTTTGCAGCATGCGCAAATCTTTATTGATGAAACGCCTGGTCTGAATCCTATCGATTTACGTGCCCGTGCGCGTCGCCTTAGCCGTAAGCATGGTGGTCTAGGCTTAATCGTTGTCGACTATTTACAATTAATGTCGGGCAGTGGCTTTAGTCGTAATGAGAACCGTGCTAATGAGATTTCAGAGATTAGCCGCTCCTTAAAAAGCCTAGCGCGCGAGCTGGATTGTCCGGTGATTGCCTTGTCACAGCTTAACCGTAGTTTGGAAAGTCGTCCCAATAAGCGTCCAATTATGTCTGATCTCCGTGAATCCGGGGCAATTGAGCAGGATGCGGACGTGATCATCTTTATTTATCGGGATGAGGTT
This sequence comes from Oligella sp. HMSC05A10, assembly GCF_001808335.1. Lineage (NCBI taxonomy): Bacteria > Pseudomonadati > Pseudomonadota > Betaproteobacteria > Burkholderiales > Alcaligenaceae > Oligella > Oligella sp. HMSC05A10. Next base: position 28,654 of record NZ_KV792945.1, read on the forward strand.
TATAACGAAAACTCGCCTGATAAGGGGGTTGCTGAAATTATTATCGGTAAGCAGCGTAACGGTCCTATCGGCACGGTGCGTTTAACCTTTGTGGGTGAGCATACTAAGTTCATGAACTACAGCGGTGCTAGCCCAGCCTTTATCGGTGAATAATATAAGGCTCCGCCTGCTATTGCTATATTGACAGGGGCATGCATAGAGTGCGCTTTCAGTGCCTGGGAATCAAGACCCTAGGCACTTAACTAACGCACCCGTGGAATGTCTTGCCATCGTGTGGTGTAGGCAGGGGAGAGGTAGCGACGTTGCATCGACCAAGTGCGGTTGTTTTGGCTAAGACCTTGACTGCCAAAGCGAATGCTTCCCGGTAGCTGATGATTTAGGCGGTCAATGGTTTGCATCAAATAGCGTCCGCGTATATTTTGCACCTCATCATCGAACAACTGTGTTTGATAGTATTGTGCTGTATAAAAATCACTGAGCATCACACCGGCTTTATAATAGTGATAGCCATCACGCCAAATCCGTTGTAGTAGGCGCAAGGCCAAGGTGATAAATTCTCTACTGTCATCACTGGCTAAAAGCAAATCACCGACGGCACTATTGTAATAATAACGTGTTTCTTGCTTATAGCGGTTGGTTTGAATAAATACACTCAGCTGTTTGGCTTGTTGCTTTTCTTGGCGTAGCTTAGCGACAGCCCGTGCTGTATACTCGCTAACCGCCTGTTGCATTTCTTCTTGCTGAGTGATGCTGCGACCGAAGCTGCGACTACTGATAATCTGCTTTTTCGCTTGCATGTCCTCTAGGTGGAGGCAAGACTCGCCATTAAGCTCACGTACTGTACGTTCTAATACCACGGAAAACTGCTGCCGCACCCAGTCTGGATGTAAACAGGCTAAATCCCATGCCGTTTTAATACCGAGTTGATATAACTGCTGTGAGAGGCGTCTGCCAATGCCCCAAACATCCTCCACCGGCGTGAGCTTTAACAGCTTGTCACGGCGTTCTGGTGCCAATAAGGTCACGACACCGCGGCTTGCAGGATACTTTTTGGCTGCGTGATTTGCTAACTTTGCTAGGGTCTTAGTGGGCGCAATGCCTATCCCGATCTGTATCCCCACCCACTGATCAATGCGCTCACGAATGCGCTGTCCGTAGTGATTAAAATCCGCAATCGACTGGAGCTCAGCCACAGAGGATAGGTCTAAAAAAGCTTCATCAATCGAATACACCTCAATGGCTGGTGCCATTTCGCTCAGTAAGGACATCACCCGCCGGCTGATATCGGCATAAAAGGCGTAGTTCGATGAAAAAAAACTAACGCGGTGTTGCTTAATAAAGTCTTTTACTTTAAAAAATGGTGCTCCCATGGGGATACCTAGTTCCTTGGCTTCCGGAGAGCGAGCCACCACACAACCGTCGTTATTCGACAGGACCACCACAGGACGATGGCGTAAATCCGGTCTGAATAGCTTTTCGCAGCTGGCGTAGAAACTATTGCAGTCAACCAAAGCAAACACTTGCTCAGCGTGCAATAGCGGGCACTGGGTAGTATCTGTAGGACTAGGCATGAGCAGGGCGCAAAGCATGTAAAACGTAGGTTACTACCCCGAACAGTTCCAAGGCTTCAGGCTCCTTGAGCAAGATCGGTTGATACTGACGATTACGTGGAAATAACCCGGCTTGTGGACGTAAACGTAGCTCCTTGACAGTGAGCTCACCATAGACCGAGGCAATGACAATATCACCGTGTACTGCATTAAGCGCACGGTCGACCACTAGAATATCACCGCTATGAATCCCCGCCTCAATCATAGAATCACCCTCACAGCGTACAAAATAGGTCGCCTCAGGATGGCTGATGCAAAGCTCATTAAGATCCAGATGTTGTTCCAGATAGTCTTGGGCGGGCGAGGGGAAACCTGCCGGTATGCGCTCTAAAAATAGTGGTATGGGTTGATGGACGGTCTTAAGCAACTCTGGCGTCAGACTCTCTCCCAAAAAACTCAGCTTCATAGCGATCACTTTTTAAAGATTATTCGATACATTAAAATACTGTATAAATATACAGCATAATTGATCAGAATGACAATCCTTTCGTCATCGGATTGACATATTAGTAAATTAGAATTAATTGATACTTGACTGAGTTGGTGTTTTTCAGTTAGCATGATTTTGCAGCTCAAAGACTTCCTAAGTTATTGATATATTATAACTTTTTTCTCGATTTTGATACTTTATATCTAAAGTGTTTTTCTACATCTACGATTAAGGAGTAGACTTTATGGCTATGATGAAAGCAGCAGCATTAATTGCCCCCGGACGTATCGAGCTAGTGGATAAGCCCATCCCCGATGTTGGGCCTAATGACGCCTTACTTCGCATTACTACCACCACGATTTGCGGTACCGATATTCATATTTTTAAGGGTGAGTATCCGGTCAAATCAGGCTTAACGATTGGTCACGAACCGGTGGGTATTATTGAAAAGCTCGGTAGTAATGTGCAGGGTTACGAAGAGGGGCAGCGTGTGATCGCTGGTGCTATTTGCCCGACCTTTACCTCTTATCCTTCACAAGACGGCTTCCCTTCGCAGGATGGTTCCTGGATTAAAGAAGACGGTACTTGCTCTTGCCATGGCTATAAGGCCACTGCCGGTTGGCGTTTCGGTAACTGGATTGATGGCACGCAGGCGGAGTATGTATTAGTGCCTGACGCGCAGGCTAATCTTGCCCCCGTGCCAGATAGTTTGACTGATGAGCAGGTATTAATGTGTCCCGATATTATGTCGACCGGTTTTGTCGGTGCGGAAAATGCCAATATTAGAATCGGTGATTTTGTGGCTATTTTTGCCCAAGGTCCTATTGGTTTATGTGCAACTGCAGGGGCGCGTTTACGCGGTGCTAGCTTAATTATCGCCATTGACGGTAATAACGATCGTTTGGAAGTTGCTAAAAAAATGGGTGCTCACGTGACGCTTAACTTTAAAGAGGCGGACGTGGTTGATGAGATCATGAAATTGACTAAGGGGCGCGGCGTAGATTCTAGTATCGAATGTCTAGGTTTGCAGTCTACTTGGGAGCAGGCGCTACGTGTACTCAAGCCGGGTGGCACCTTATCTAGTTTAGGCGTTTATTCTGAAGACGTGGTGATCCCGATTAATGCCTTTGCCGCTGGTTTGGGGGATCATACGATTAAAACAGCGTTATGCCCAGGCGGCAAGGAGCGTATGCGTCGTCTACTGAACGTGATTGAGTCCGGTGCGGTCGATTTAGAGCCTTTAGTTACCCATACGCGACCATTGGATGATATTGTTGCGGCTTATGATATGTTCATGAACCAGGAAGACGGTGTTTTGAAAATCGCTATTAAGCCTTAATTAATTGATTTTTATCTGCTTATAGTAAGAAGGCCTGCACCGATAGTGCAGGCCTTCTTACTGTCTTTGCGACTTAAGCGCTAGGCTAAAATAAACTCGGGTAGTCATTTTGTACGACATGACGCACGCGTACGGCATCGGCAAAGCGGGTTAATGTCCCTTCGGCATTAAGTAATACGACGGCTACCGGACGTTTTTCAAACTCGGTGATCATCACTAAGCTCTGACCAGACTCGCGGATATAACCGGTTTTGGAAATATGAATAGACCAGTCATTATTGCGAACTAAGCGATTGGTGTTGCGATACTTTTCCGTGCGACCGTTACTGGTAATCACACTATAGTCATCGCTGGTTGAAAAGCGTTTAATCAAGCTGTCCTTGCCAACTGCACGTAACAAACGGACTAAGTCATTGGGCGTGGAAACATTCATTGGTGATAAGCCGGTTGGTTCCACAAAGCGACTACGAGTCATACCGAGCTGACGAGCGACGGAGTTCATCTCATTCACAAAAGCCGTCATACCGCCGGGGTAGGTGCGACCTAAGGCATGTGCGGCGCGGTTCTCGGAGGACATTAAAGATAATAACAGCATCTCGCGACGACTTAGGGTAGTGCCGACACTTAAGCGAGAGCTGGATTTCTTAACACGGTCAATATCATCTGCGGTGATAGTGATTTTTTCATCTAGTGGTAGACCTGAGCGCGTGATGACTAATGCCGTCAGTAGTTTACTGATTGAGGCAATCGGGCGAATTACATCTGCATTTTTTGAATACAGTACTTGATTGTCATTGAGACCGACCACCAAGGCGATTTCTGAGTTGATAATACCGCCGCCATTGTCCACGGGGCCGATAACCGGTGCATTGCTAAGGCCGTTTAGATTTTGGGCTAATGCATTGCTGGCGCCGAAGCCGCAGCAAAGCGCCAAGAGGGCAGCGCCTGCTCGCTTAGCTAAGAAGGTTTTGTGCAAAGTCAACATAACTATATTTATTAAGGTGTGTTGTTGAGGGGTAAGAGCTCCCTATTATACATAGACACTTATCAAATGTCTTTATTTATTAATAACTTAGCGACTCTTCTTAAGCTCATTTATAGATGTTAATAAATCAGCTTAAGTGATTGAATTTTAAGATGAAATGGTAGTCTGGTGTTTTTTTAAATGTTAAAACAAAGACCGCTCTCCGCCTAGATTAACAAAATTTTACAATTTTTTTTGTAAAAAGAGAAACCTACAGTAAACACTCAAAAAAGGCTAAAATACAGCTAATTGTTTTTACCAAGCTTCTGCCGCTCTGTTATGACCATTTTATGTGAGCCAGGAGCTTTTACTCCTTTTTCTTTGATTAGGTAAATCACGTGTCATCTTATTTGATTGTCCCAGGTGCAGTTGCACTACCAGAATCGACTAAAGCTCGTCTTAAGGAGCAGGTTAAAGCCTTAGGTTTAGCGGTTGATAAAATTTTTACGCGTTTTGAACATTATGTGTATAGCGAGGAGCCATTATCTGCAGAGCAACAAGCTGCCGTCACAGAGCTATTAACTCGTGATGCGAAGGTGTTGGAGCCACAAATTGCCAAGCATGATGTGGAATTACGCATTATCCCGCGTTTGGGTACCATCTCTCCTTGGGCTTCTAAGGCCACTGATATCGCCCATAATTGCGGTCTTGACAGCATTATACGCATTGAGCGTGGCATTCATATGGTGGTGACGCCAGAAAAGAGTTTTTGGACTGGCAATGGTTTAACACCTGAGAAATTGCAGCAATTTATTAAGCTGATCCATGATCGCATGACGGAAACGGTGGTGATCGGTGATGATTTTGATGCCAAGACCTTGTTTCAAGATCTAGAACCTAAGCCTTTGCGCACTGTGCCTATCTTAGAAGAGGGGGCAGCGGCATTGGAAAAAGTCAATGTCGAATGGGGTTTAGCTTTATCTGAGGATGAGGTGGAGTATTTGCTTAATGCCTTTGTCGGCTTAAATCGCAATCCTACCGACGTGGAATTGATGATGTTTGCCCAGGCCAATAGTGAGCATTGCCGTCATAAGATTTTTAACGCCTCTTGGACGATTGATGGTGAGGCTAAAGAAAAGACTTTATTCGGCATGATTCGTGATACGCATAAGCATAACCCCCGTGGTACGGTGGTGGCTTATGCGGATAATGCCGCCATTATGGAAGGTGCTGAAGCAACACGTTTTTTTGCGACAAAATGTGCTGATGGTGGTTTTTGTTATCAGCCTAAAAAGCGTCTTACGCATACCTTGATGAAGGTGGAGACGCATAATCACCCGACGGCTATTTCTCCTTTTCCGGGAGCGGCAACCGGCGCCGGTGGTGAAATTCGTGACGAGGGCGCAACCGGTCGTGGGGCTAAACCTAAAGCCGGCTTAACCGGTTATACCGTGGCTAATTTACAGCTGAAAAATTTAGCGGAATCGTGGGAAAAGGATTCTCACGGTAAGCCGAGTCGTATTGCTTCTGCCTTAGATATTATGATTGAAGGCCCTTTAGGCGGGGCCGCCTTTAATAACGAATTCGGTCGCCCTAATATCCTGGGTTATTTCCGTACTTTTGAGCAAACCGTCGGCGGTCGTCGTTGGGGTTATCAAAAGCCGATCATGATTGCCGGTGGCTTGGGTAGTATTGACGCAGAGCTTTGCTTTAAAGATCCGATCCCTGACGGTGCTTTGTTGATTCAGTTGGGTGGTCCGGGCATGCGCATCGGTATGGGTGGTGGCGCCGCCTCCAGTATGGCTGCTGGAACTAATACTGAGTCTTTAGATTTTGATTCAGTGCAGCGTGGTAACCCTGAGATTGAACGTCGTGCTCAAGAGGTAATTAATGCGTGTTGGCAATTACTTGAAAATAACCCGATTATTGCTATACACGACGTGGGCGCAGGTGGTTTATCCAATGCCTTTCCAGAGTTGGTAAATGACGCTGGTCGTGGCGCTATCTTTGATCTAGCGAGGGTGCAGCTTGAAGAAAGTGGGATGTCTGCTGCCGAGATTTGGAGTAATGAGTCACAAGAGCGCTATGTGATGGCGATTGCACCTGAAAATTTAGCGCTCTTTGATGAAATTGCTCGACGTGAGCGTTGCCCTTATGCGGTGATTGGTATTGCCACAGAGGAGCGTATTTTGCGTGTGGTTGAGGGCGAGGGTCTGCCAGGTGAAGAGGGCAGCACCAGTTCAGCGCCCGCAACCAAGTTACGCCCAGTGGATGTGCCGGTTGATGTGATTTTAGGCAAGCCGCCTAAAATGCAGCGCGATGTTAAGAGTGAGCCTTTGGTGCTCGAGCCAATTGATGTCGTTGATTTGGACTTGCGCGAAGTCGCTTTGGCGGTTATGCGTCATCCAACGGTAGCCAGTAAGTCTTTTATCATCACGATTGGTGACCGTAATGTCGGTGGTTTAACCGCACGCGACCAGTTAGTTGGTCCGTGGCAAATTCCGGTGGCGGATTGTGCTGTGACCTTGGCTGATTTTGAACATTTCCATGGTGAAGCCATGTCCATGGGTGAGCGTACACCGCTAGCGATAATGGACAGTGCGGCTGCTAGCCGTATGGCTATTGCCGAGTCCATTACCAATATTGCGGCAGCCGATATTAAGCATTTGGACGGTCTGAAGCTATCAGCTAACTGGATGGCAGCATGCGGTACCCCTGGTCAGGATGCAGCCCTTTACACTGCGGTAGAGGCTGCGAGTGAGTTTTGTCAGGCCTTGGATATTTCGATTCCAGTGGGCAAGGATTCGATGTCAATGCGCACGGCTTGGAGCGAGCAAGCGGCTGAGGATTCAACTGAACTGCTAGAAAAGGATGTGATCGCACCGGTGTCATTGATTGTGACCGCCTTTGCTCAGGTAGAGGATGTGCGCAAAACATTGACTCCGCAATTAGTTAGCGATGAGGGGCCAACGTCCTTGATTCTGATTGATTTGGGCGAGGGTAAGCAGCGTTTAGGCGGCTCGGTTTTATCGCATAGTATCGGTCAATTCGGTAATGAAGTACCTGATATTGAGGATGCAGACAAACTGCGTACCTTCTTTGCCGTGATTCGTAGTCTGGCAGACGAAGGGGCGATTTTGGCTTATCACGACCGTTCGGACGGTGGTTTATTTGCGACCATTACTGAAATGGCCTTTGCGGGTCACACCGGTGTGTCAATTAATGTAGATATGCTGACTTTTGACGGTGCGGTGCAGGATTGGGGTGATTATAAAATACGCCCGGAGCAAGTCCGTGTACAGCGTGATGAGAGCACGGTTAAGGCCCTATTCAATGAGGAGCTAGGCGCGGTGATTCAGGTACGTGCCGAGGACCGCGATAAGGTGTTGCAGGTATTGCGTGAGGCCGGCTTATCACTATGCAGCCATGCGATCGGTAGCTTAAATGATAAGGATACGATCGAGGTATTCCGTGATGGAGAGCTTATCTTGTCGTATCCACGTGCAGAATTAGGTGCTGTGTGGAGTGAAGTGGGTTATGAAATCGCTAAGCTACGCGAAAATCCGCACACGGCGCAGGCTGAATTCGATCGTTGGAAGGACACAAATGATGTCGGTCTACATGCCAAAGTAGATTTTGATCCACAAGAAAATATCTCCTCACCATACATCAATAAAGCGCGCCCTGCGGTAGCCATTGTGCGTGAGCAGGGTTCTAATAGCCAGATCGAAATGGCTTGGGCTTTCCATCAGGCAGGCTTTAGCGTTTACGATGTGCATATGACGGATATTTTAGAAGATCGTATCCATCTGTCCGAGCTGCAGGGTCTTGTTGCTGCTGGCGGTTTTAGCTATGGTGATGTGTTGGGAGCAGGTGAGGGTTGGTCTAAGACGATTCGTTACAATCCTAAGCTATTGGATCAGTTTACGGAGTTCTTTAATCGTCAGGATGTCTTTGCCCTTGGTGTGTGTAATGGCTGCCAGATGATGGCCAGCTTAAGCGATATCATTCCGGGTGCGGAGTATTGGCCGCGCTTTACCCGTAACCAATCCGCTCGTCATGAGGCTCGTTTGGTCATGGCTGAAGTGAGTGATTCCAATTCTATTTTCTTTAAGGATATGGCCGGTACACAAGCGCCAATAGTGATTTCACATGGTGAGGGTTACGCCAACTTTACCCAGCAGGGCGATTCGGATAATGTCATTTCCGCACTGCGCTACGTAAATAATAGTGGCGTGATTACTGAGGCTTATCCATTTAACCCAAATGGCAGTATCAATGGCATTGCGGCAGTGACAACCGAGGACGGTCGCTTTACCATTATGATGCCGCATCCTGAGCGAGTCGTTCGTAGCGCCATGATGTCGTGGGCACCTAAGTCGTGGGGGCCTAAGGATAGCGGTGGCGATCTGACGCCTTGGATGCGTATGTTTATGAATGCCAGAGTGTTTATTGATTAATACAGCGCTCCATTAAGGCATTAACTTAAACGCCGGTAGTCTTTCATGATTTACCGGCGTTTATTTATTAAGCGAATAGTAAAGGGCGATTGATTTGCTGATGCCGCTAATATGATTGATAGGCGCTCAATTAGCTGATGGTTATTTTAATTCATAAGGAATAATGCCGATGGCAGTTAAGGCTACTCTGTGGATAATAATCAAATCACGGATAGCGTATCGATAAGTTTGCAAGCGCCTTGAGTCGCGATGCTATTTTATCATCAGACGCCGTAAAACCACCCACTT
>NZ_KV792946.1:0-2519 GCF_001808335.1 Oligella sp. HMSC05A10
AAATCAAGTTACACAAAATACCTTACACCCTCGTTTGCGGAATGGGTGTACGGATCGTGACCCTACGTAGAGTTAATATCTACGTTTCGGAAAAAAACTGCTAATTTATCAGATAAGTTTTATCCTCAATCGCTGACAGGATAGTTATTACAGCATCATTAAGAATAATAGTTTCAAAGTAATCGCATGTAGAGTTGGTTAACAGCACATCGACTAACCAACTCTACAATTGCTTATTTATAGGTACTAGAAAGATTGTTGGAATGAAAGCGTGAAGGTACGTCCTCTCCCCTTAAAGTCCACCATATGTTCAGGCACAAGCGCTCCGTAGTATGCTTTGGCTCGTTCACCCCACGTTGTTGTGTATTGGCGGTTAAAGATATTTTGCACGCCTAAACTGATCGTACTATTTTTCCAATGGTAGTTATATCCAGCATCGACCGTAGTGAAACCATTAATTTTCTGATCCTTAGCCCCTTTAAAAGCTAATGAGGTGTTTAGTTGCACAGCAAAATCCGAGTTTTCACCTTTCCATCTCACCCATGCGCCTAACTTAGATGGACTAGCTTCTGTAATTTCAGGCTTTTCCCATTCTCCTTCAGGAGATTTAATTTTTGTTCGGACTAAATGTGCGTATGAGCCGATTTGAAATTGATTATTTAACCAATATGACAATTTCCCTTCAACCCCGTGAATTCGTTTTTTGCCGCCGATACTAGTTATGAGTAGGGTGTTTCTGTCAAAATTAATCGAACCGTCGGATAAAGAATAGTATGCTGCGATCTTCCCATCAAGTCCCCCTCTCGAAAACTCCCAACCTAACTCGTAGGCACTGGTTTTGATACCTTTAAGTTTAGATGCATTAACATCTACGCCTTTTAAAAGCTCCAAATGTCCACTTGCATCTGGTTGTCGAGCATAAACACCTTGACCATAGTATTTCGCTGGATCGGGAATCTCAAATCCTTGAGAAAAATTCGTCCACACCTTATTGCCATTATCAAAGTTATAGTTTAGTCCTACATTAAATAAACTGACATTGTAGCTATTACTTCCCCCTGGAATAATGCCTGCGCTTTTAGCTCTACCGAGAAGAACACTGGCTTGTTGGGATGAAGCAACAAAGTCATCAATGGTATTTTTCATATGCTGATAACGATAGCCAGCTGAGAGTAACAAGTTTTGCGTTAGATTGTAATCCAACTGAGCAAACCCTGAAATAGACTGCACCTTTGTTTTTGGGTAGCGACCTGTTTTACCTAGTGTCTTATTAACTAACCCACCTGTTTGAGCACTAATACGCGGATCAAAAACAGCTTGGCTTGACTCAAACTTATCAATATAACCATCTAAACCATAACTTATAGATAATGCATCCCATGATTTATGCAGCACTGTTTTGAGTGATAATACATCAGTATCTTGCTGAGACGTACTAATATAAGCACCAGCAGGAAATGGGATAAATCCTAGCTTCTCTTTTCGATAAGATAATTGGGCATATAAGTCTTGACCTAGAAAATCAGAGTGATGGTAATCAGCATTGAACATATAACGCTTAGTATGTGCATGCCGATCTGAATAGAATTGATCCGATAGTTTGATGTCTTTTGTTCTTAATCCAATTAGATTTTTACCAAAATCAAACCCGTAAGGAGAGTCCTGTTGGCTATCATAATATTGGCCAAGCAAATTGAGTGTTTGTGAATCAGAAAACCTAAATGAAGCAGAAGCCATTAAGTCTAATGATTTATTAAATTGCAGGGATCCTTGCGTAACATCTGGCACAATCAAGTCCCCATTACCATCATACGCTGCTTTATTTTTACGATATGCTATCGAGAAACGTCCGTAGGCATTATCTTTACCACCACTAAGCGAAAAAGCTGCGCCTAAATCACGGTCTTGACTTGATTGAAATCCCGATGTGCCTGTAACGGAAATATCACCATGTAAAGGACCTGCCGCACCTTTTTTAGTAATAATGTTAATTACCCCACCTGTGGCATCACCACCATAGACAGAAGAGGCACCTGACAAGACCTCAATATGCTCAATATTGCTAGGGTCAATAGAATCCAGTTGTCGGCTAATTTTACGAACAGAATTAAGTGAAACTCCGTCAATCATGACTAGCATTGGTCGTCCACGTAAATTTTGCCCATTATTAGTTCTACCTTGAGAGCCCACATCCAAACCCGGGACCTTAGTGGATAAAATGTTACTCAAACTTTGACCAGTTCGTACCGCATAAGTGATCTCCTCATTATCAATATACCAAACTGTTGCAGGTATTTCTGCAACAGTTTTAGGTGTATAGCTAGCAACAACAAGCAGAGGCGGTAATGTAGCTACTGTATCATCCTGCTCAGTTTGAGCATTAACCCCATTATGTATGCCATAAGCAGAGACAATACTTAAGCAAAGTATTGTTGGCGATAAGAATTTAATTTTCATAAGACTCTCCTTAAATAAGAATTACTATTAATGTGAGACTTTTGCATAAAAGCAGTTAAATA